>DATIKD010000254.1:0-2627 GCA_035477965.1 Dehalococcoidales bacterium
GCCTTCATAAGATATGGAAACGATAGTCTCCATCACCCAGCGGCTTTCTCCGTTTTTGCGGATCAACCGGAATTCATAACTGGCACTTTTGTTGGTTCTAGGCAGGCGGCCGGCAGTTTTTTGGACGAAGGGTATGTCTTCCGGATGCACCAGGAAAAGACCGTCCCGGTCAACCAGTTCTTGTTCGCCATACCCGGTCATGGCTTCAAAACTGGGATTCACAAATAGGAATTGATTATTGCGCTTAATATATATCGGCACCGGGAAATTATGCACCAGTTGACTGTAAGTCTCTTCCAGCGATTTGCTTTTGGTTTTATCCCGGAATACACACCGTATGGAGAGTAATTTACCGTGCTCAAAATATCCATCAACATTACCCTCGACAAACACATCTCGTCCGTCTCGGGTTTTAAAGACAGTTTCTATCAGGTCGCATTTTTCTCCGGAACGGACCCGGTTAATTAATTTAAAACAACGCGGAATCTGGTCCTCGCGCAAAATATCGGTCAAATTCAGCCGGCGCAATTCTTCAGAAGTGTATCCCAAAGTCTCCTGCCATTTTTTGTTATTGCTCAGTAAAGTGCCGTCTGGGGCGATGGACTGTATCAGATTATCCGTGTTTTCGAAATCGCCTTTATTTTTTTCAATGTCCAGATTGGACAAGTATGCTTCTTTGTGATCGGTCAGTTCTTTCAAAACAGAGAGAAAGAAAATGCGTCCGTTGTGTTTGATCAACCGGCAGTCTATCACTGACCAGAAACCCTGGTCGGGCCCGGTTTGAACATAAGCTTCAAACTGGCTGCTCTGGTTTTCGATTAGTTCGGTGTAAAGATTCTTGCGTAACTGGTTATCATTATCCAATTCAGGCTGAATCATTTTGAGGAAAGATTGATATCGAATATCGGAGGCAGGCTTATTGCATCTGGATATAAAGGCATTATTGGCCTGCAGTATGCGAAATTCCTTATCCATTACGATAACAGGTTCTGGCAAATGAGTAAAAACATTTTCAAATATATAACTGGTTTCGTCTGGCAGTACTTTCATATCTGTACCCCTTAATAAGCAGGATTATTTACTGGCTCAGAGCCGACTCCCACCATTTCCGGATTCAGAGCTTTGCGGACCCGGGAGATTACGTCCAGCGGGCTGAAAGGTTTACTCATAAACTCATTCGCCCCCACCATCAGCGCCCGGGATCGATCAATATCCCAGCCCTTGGCCGATAACATAATAATGTAGATATTTTTTAGTCCCAGTACATTGCGGATAGCCTCGCAAACTTCATAGCCATTTTTTTTGGGCATCATTATATCCAGAAAGATCAAGTCCGGCAGACTTTCCCCGATTTTTAAGAGAGCTTCTTCCCCGTTTGAAGCGGTGGCTATTTCATATCCTTCTCGGGCCAAAATAAATGTTAACGACCGGATGAGATGCGGCTCATCATCCACTACCAATATCTTTTTGTTTGTCATAAATACCTCCCCGGAACTTATACCGGATATTGTTCATCGCTCAGCAGTCAGGCGAAAGATCACTTCGTTTTCCCCTGCCGGATTTATATCTATCAAGGCGATTCTCACTTCAGAAAAAAGGGTTTGTTTTTCCAGGTTATAGATATAACGGATAACATCCTCGCGATTCCTGGCAGTGCCTTCCAGTGTAATGTTTTCCGCTTTGGAAGAAATGCCGGTAATGTTAGCCCCGGCGGGTAATTGCTGTTTAAATGCCAGAAGGTTAGCGGCGATGTCACCTTTCCCGCCCAGAATCATTCGTTCATTTTTTAGTCCATCAGTCCGGACTAATAAATCATCTATTTTGTTCTGGATTTGGGAATTTTCAACTAATTTACGGTTAACTGAAGCCAGTTCCAGAGAAAGATTATCGGCCTTCGATTTCAAAGCAGTTGATTCATTTTCAGCCTGAAGACGCAAGAACCAGGCGGGTATGAATAAAACTATCGCTCCTGTAATTGCGGCGGTCACCAGCAGTTGCCTGACGTTTAGCGGCTTTTTCAGGGCCCTTTTCCGAGCCGTGAGAAGGTTGATTTCCTCCCCGGATTGTTTTTCAAATGGCTTTAACCGGCAACCGGTTGACAGACTCTTTTTGTATAACAATCCCAGATTGGCGGCAAAAGAAGAAACCGGGAAGTCGGCCGCTACCGGGGTGCGGGGTTCAAAGAATTCGATTTTGTGTCCCAGGCTGGTAATAATCAAATCCCGGCTGCTGATGTCATCACACAGGGAACCGCTTAAAAGAACAGGCGTATTTTGGGTAAGCGGGCTTTCAGGGTTAGTCAGATTGTGAAAGTCAATGGCACGGTTTAGTTCAGTTACCAATTGATTTAAATTGTCGGACAGCGTGGACATTTCATTTTTAGGACTGATCCGGTGAATGGTAACCGGTATGCCGCTGTTTATTATCAGGATTTCAAACGCGTCCGGCTCACAGTCCACAATCAAGGCATCCGTATGACCGGCTGCCCGGGTTAAGGCCATGGCCTTATGCTCTACTGTTTGAGTATTCAAACCTGCCAGCTTCAAGGTAGTGTAAACGGAATCCATCAGGGGGCGGGCAAAGCCCAAAACAAAAATTTTTATTTCTGTCTTGTTCTGGCTGATAAT
>DATIKD010000255.1:0-4695 GCA_035477965.1 Dehalococcoidales bacterium
AAAGGTATAAAGCTGTTCCAGCAGGTTCTCGGCGTCCCGCATACTCCCGGTGGTGCTGCGGGCTATCATTTGTAAAGATTGCGGATCGATATTAATGTTTTCCACCTGGCTGATTTTGTTCAACTTGGCGGTTACATCTACCCGCGAAAGCCGGTGGAAATCAAAATGCTGGCAGCGTGACAGGATGGTCGGCAGTACTTTATGGGCTTCAGTGGTGGCCAGAACAAAAACTACGTGCGGGGGTGGTTCCTCCAGGGTTTTAAGCAGGGCATTGGACGCTTCCCGGCTGAGCATATGGAACTCATCGATTATATAAACCTTGCGGCGGGCCTGCGTGGGTGAATAGTTAACTTTTTCCCTTAGATCCCGGATATCATCGATGCCCCGGTTGCTGGCGGCATCAATTTCAATGACATCCATCGCCCGGTCTTGCATGATGGCCTGGCACATTTCGCACTCATTGCAGGGTTCTCCGCGCCCCTGGTTGTTCAGGCAGTTTATGGCCTTAGCCAGGATACGGGCGGTGCTGGTTTTGCCTGTACCACGCGGCCCGCAGAAAAGGTAGGCATGGGAAATATTGCTATTTTTCAGGGCATTAAGCAGCGTCTGAGTGACATGCGATTGTCCCTCCACGTCAGCCAGCGTCTGGGGTCGAAACTTGCGGTAAAAAACTTGTGATGCCATTGGAACAACTTATTATACTATATTCACCGGAAAGGTTGCCAAAGATGTTTCAGACTTTATGAACACTCTTGTCCAAATTAAGTTTTAAGAACAAAGCTAAATCTGGCACGAGGAAAATAAGGAAGGCCTGAAATTCCGAGCGTTCTTTATAAAACTATCATCAACCCCCTGTCTCCCAATTTTGGGGGAATTTTATAGCTGGGGCACCTCCCCAGAGTCCTTGCCGGAAGGGGTTCCGGACTTCTTTCATCAGACGATAAAGAATAATTTGGACAGCAGTGATTTATGAACTATTAAAAAAAATTCCCAACCGAGACAAACCGTACAGCGGGGTCTCTGATCTGCTCACTTCGTAAAATAACAGTGCTTTTATTGGAGGTTTACTGTATCGTAATAATTAGCGGGGTTTCCAGGTGACAATGCCGGTCATATCCGGCTTAGCTTCCGGTTGATAGCCCCTGGTCTGTTTCTGCCAGTGTATCTCTATCAACTGCTGCAGCCGCTGGTCTTTTTCACTGCCGGGTTCAAGAAACAACTGCTGGCGCAGAAAGGCGGTCAAAAGCTCGCGCGGCCGGGGACGGTGAGTATCGCGGGATATCAGCTTTACTTCGAAGAGACGCCGGCGCGCCAAAAGCAGGACAAGAAAATCTTTTAATGAGGGTAGAGGCAGACGCGGTTCTCCATGGATCAGCGGCCAAAAAGGAGCGGCGGAGGAAGCCGGCGATGAATCGCGCAGGACCGCGATGCAAATCCGGCGCGCCGAGCTTTCCATAGCAGCCAGGAAGGGCCCGATATCCTCGATGTCATAGCCAACATGGGAGATGAAACATACATCCGCCGGCGGCGCTCCCGCCATTGGCCAGCGTTCCTCCATTACCTGGATATTGCGAATTTCGCAGTTACTGATGCCGGTGAAAAGATTAGAACGCATTTCGGCAGAGGGCTCCAAAGCTATCACCTGGCTGACATATGGGGCAATGGGTAAGGCGTAGCGACCTCCCCCAGCCCCGATATCCAGAAATATATCTTCCGGTTTAAGGATAGTTTTAAGGAATTCCAATACTGCATCAGACTGATCAAGAGTACCGACTTTGAAGCTTGAAGCAGTGGGCGCGTAATAATCAGCGACTTCCGGCATTTCCCGAAAACGTTCGGCCTGCCGTCGGTTCTGCCGGACCAGATTGGCCCAGGCTGCCAGCGCACCTGCTTCTGAGGGAATCAGCCCGTCCATTTGAATGTTCACTGCAACCCCCTTAAGCCAACAATTTTACCGGCCAGCCGCCTCAATCTACCCGAGAAAGCTATAATTTGTTTCACGGTAGTAATCTAGATTTTGACATATCCGGTTTGAAAACTAAAATCTGGCATAAAATAAAGCCTGACCTGGTTTTAGGCTAATATGATTTCTTGTTTCTAACCCGAGCCGGTTCTGAAAACAGGATGATTAAAGTAATTGAAAACACCGTTTTACGGTGTTTCAACAGGAATCTGGCAATTTGACAAGCTCTTTTGAATTATAATAAAATTAAACATTAGCTAGATCAGGATAAATAGCTGCTTATGAAAGTGAAAATTTGGAACCTCAGACTCTCCCTTATCGTTATTGTTGCACTTGCGTGCGGTGGGTTTGGTGTGTCTCCAAAGAATAGCTAAACCGGAAAAATACTCAGAAAGGACGCCAGGCCCAGGAACAGAACCCTGGGCCTTTCTTTTTTAGTGCTGGGAAATTTAAAAATAAAGGAGCTAAAACAACTTCAAGTGGATTGACAGGGAAGGGGGGCTGTGTTATTTTGGGTTTGAGGCTGGACCCTCTTAGCATTTCTTATGATTTTCGATTATTTTGTGCGGTATTTTTTGTTATTTGAAATCTGGACGGAGGAAGGTTAGGAATGAGAAGCGATTCGATAAAAAAGGGGATTGAACGGGCTCCGCACCGCTCTTTATTGTATGCCACGGGCTGCTCCAGGGCCGATTTTGAAAAACCTTTCATTGGAATTGTTAACAGCTTCACCGAAATTGTGCCTGGCCATATGCACCTGAATGAAATAGCAGCCGCGGTCAAAGAGGGTGTGCGGGCAGCCGGCGGTGTTCCTTTTGAATTTAATACCATCGCGGTCTGTGACGGCATTGCCATGAACCATGCCGGTATGAAATACAGTCTGCCTTCCCGAGAGTTGATAATTGATACGATAGAAACCATGGTTTATGCACATGCCTTTGACGCCCTGGTTTTTATACCCAACTGCGATAAAATCATTCCCGGCATGCTGATGGCATCTCTAAGGCTAAATCTGCCGGCCATTTTCATCAGCGGCGGTCCCATGCTGGCGGGCAAACTGGCTACTCCAGACGGGATCAAGACAGTGGATTTAAGTTCCACTTTTGAAGCTGTGGGGAAAGCTGCCAGCGGAAAAATGAGTGAAGATGAACTGGCCCAGATGGAAGAAGCGGCCTGCCCGGGCTGCGGAAGTTGTTCCGGTATGTATACCGCCAATACCATGAACTGCATGACTGAAGTTCTGGGGATGGGCTTGCCCGGCAACGGCACAGTTCCGGCCATTTCGATCAAAAGGCGCCGGCTGGCCCGCGCAGCCGGGGCTCGTATCCTGGAATTGCTGGCTGCGGATATCCGCCCAAAGAATATTATTAACCGCGATGCCATCCACAACGCCTTCACCATCGATATGGCGCTGGGCGGCAGCACTAACACCATTTTACATGTCACTGCCATCGCCCATGAAGCCGGCATTAAGTTCCCGCTGACTGAAGTAAATATGATCAGTGAGCGAACCCCCTATCTATGCAAGTTGAGCCCGTCAGGAGAAAACCATATTGAAGACCTGGACCGCGCGGGCGGCATTCCGGCCGTAATGAAGCAGGTAGAAAGCCTGCTTAAGACTCACTGCAATACAGTTTCCGGCCAATCTTTGGCCCAGATAATCTCGGCGGCTCGTGTCAACGATGAAAATGTGCTGCATTCGATGAAAACGGCCTATTCCCAAAAAGGCGGCACAGCCATTCTTTTTGGCAACCTGGCACCGCAGGGAGCTGTGGTAAAAAGAGCGGCCGTAGCGCCTGAGATGATGGTCCATTCCGGCCCGGCCAGGGTTTATGACAGTGAAGATGACGCTACCAGCGCAATTATGGGCGGTAAGATCAAACCCGGAGATGTGGTGGTTATCCGTTATGAAGGGCCGAAAGGTGGGCCGGGCATGCGGGAGATGCTTACTCCTACCTCAATTATTGCCGGCATGGGGTTGGATAAAGAAGTTGCACTAATTACCGACGGCCGTTTCTCCGGAGCTACCCGCGGAGCCTCGATCGGACATGTTTCACCTGAAGCTGCTGCCGGGGGGCCGATTGCGGCAGTGCAGGATGGAGATATTATTAATATTGATATTCCAAATAACAGGCTGGAAGTGGCACTGGCGGATGAGGAAATTGGCCGGCGCCTGGCCGGATTGCCCAAATTTGAATCCAAAATCAAGACCGGTTATCTGGCCCGCTATATTGAAAATGTTACTTCGGCTAATACCGGAGCGGTCTTTAAAGAGTAAATCAGTTTGAAATGTGTTATCTGGACATTAAACAGGTCTAAGAAGTATTGGGAGCAAGCGAAATGAAACTGACAGGTGCCCAGATTTTATGTGAAAGTTTGTTGAAGGAAGGGGTGGAAGTTATTTTTGGCTATCCTGGAGGAGTAGTTCTGCCGCTCTTTGATACCTTCCCACAGTATCCCGGCCTGAAACATATTCTGGTGCGGCACGAGCAGGGTGCCGCGCATGCCGCGGACGGCTTCGCCCGGGCTACCGGCAAAGTGGGGGTCTGTTTGGCCACCTCCGGGCCGGGAGCGACCAACCTGGTTACCGGAATTGCCAATGCAAACCTGGATTCAGTACCCATGGTGGCTATTACCGGTCAGGTTTCCAGGCCGTTTATCGGTAAAGATGCTTTTCAGGAAGTGGATATCACCGGCATCACTCTGCCCATCACAAAGCATAATTATTTGGT
>DATIKD010000256.1:0-7948 GCA_035477965.1 Dehalococcoidales bacterium
CTGGTTTAGCTTTGTTCTGAAAACTTATTTTGGACAAGAGTGTTTTTCAAACTATCTACTGTGCCTGTTTGACATTACTTTCTCACTGTGTAAAACTTTGTCAAAGCTATTTTAGGGAGGGATTTAAAATGAACCGCCAACAATTCATGGAATACGTGGACCATTTCAATAAAAAAAGGTTTGACAAAGTGGTCAGCTACTTTTGTCCGGATGTAACCCTGGAATATCCGGACAACTTTATGGGTCAGCAGATCCCGGGTGTCACCGGCAGAACTCTCCGAGGCCCGCAGGAATTTATCGCCAATTATGAAGCTTTGACGGCCAACGTGCGCGAAGTGCTAAATGTGGGCGCTTTTATTTCCAGAGGCCGCCAATTTTGCGTGGAACTGGTTACCGAATTTCACGTTTTACGTACTCCACCCCCAAGCTCGGGCCGGCAGTGGAAAAAAGGCGACATCAGCATTCTGAACCAGATTGTGCTTTACGACCTGGACGAAAAGGGCAAGTTTAAGCGTATCCGCATCTTCCATCACCGTCATCTGGATCCCGCACAGGCAAAATCAAAATAAGTCCTCCAGCCTCTGGTTCAGGAAATATCTTCTTTACCTCACACTGCGGGAAACGTGTCAGTTCAAATAAAAATGTTACCGCGAGATTGACAGCGGTCCCGGTTTTGATATAATAACGGCACAAATCCAGGGGCGAGGTGTTCCGATAAGTGGAAAACGGATTAAGTGCCGGATATTATAGGCTTTCTTCTGCGGATAGCTTGACCATATGAAAATATTCGAATTTATTCTCCTTTATATCTTTTCCGTCCGGTAAAAACAGCCTTGAAGTGTGAGGTAGCGTTAATATGTTTATGAACCAACAAATGTCTGGTCCGGAATGGAATCAATTGACACCCGTCCAAAAGCGAGAGCTCCGGCTCTCCAGGTTTATTAATCCGGTTGACATCCAGTTTCACAACGCGGAAGCCCGGCAGGCCTATCAAATCCGGGCCCAAAGATTGGCAGATGTTTATAATCTGCAGGAACCGGACAGAGTACCCCTGACCTTGCATCTGGGGACTTTACCCCTACAATACTATGGACTCAGTTATCATACCGCCATGAAAGATTACCCGCAGGCCATAGAGGCCTATAACCGGTTTAATCAGGCTTTCGCTGCCGGACTGGAGAGCTTCGCCACCATCGCCGTCCTGATCCCCGGACAAGCCTTTGAGCTGCTCGACTACAAAATGTATGCCTGGCCGGGCCACGGTTTGCCTGAAAATTCAGGCGGCTACCAGTTCCGTGAGCAGGAATATATGAAAGCCGGTGAATACGATGACTTGATCCAGAACCCGGCTGACTTCTGGCTGAGATTCTATTTGCCCCGCATTTTCGGCGCCATGCAATGCCTGCAAAATACCAGCCCGATAACCGATCTGATTGAAATACCAACCGCCCAGTTGATGCCGCTGGCTACACAACCCGTGCAGGACATGTTAAAAATACTCCTCCGGGCCGGAGAGGATCTGGCAGAAAGGAACGCCATACACAAAAATTTGTTCACGCAGGGTCCAGCTTCAGGGTTCCCACCCCTGGTTGATTTCCTCTGCATCGCGCCCTTCGATATTATAGGCGATACACTGCGCGGCACCCAGGGAATTATGACAGACATGTACCGCCGACCGGATAAACTCATGGAAGCCATGGAAATCCTGACCCGGATTCAGATCAAAAGCACGCTTAACAAGGCCGCCGGAGGCAGGGGTCTGGTAGTAACTTTCCCTTTGCACAAAGGTGCTGACGGTTGGATGTCACAGAGTCAATTTGAAACTTTTTACTGGCCGTTTTTGAAAAAAACAATCGATGCTCTGGTAAACGAAGGACTTATCGTGACTTTGTTCGCTGAAGGCGGTTATGATACCCGCCTTGAAAGCGTTAACGAGTTCCCTGCGGGTGCTATCCACTGGTGGTTTGATAAAACTGATATGGCGCGCGCTAAAAGAATATTGGGCAACAAGTGCAGTATTGCCGGCAACGTTCCTTCCTCTCTACTAATGAAGGGAACTCCGGCCCAGGTGAAAGACTATTGCCGCAATCTGATTGCAGTCTGTGGGAAAAATGGAGGATACGCCCTGGCTGAAGGGGCGGCGGATGTGGAGGCCAGGATAGAAAATTTGCAGGCCATGGCCGAGGCAGTCAGAGAATTCGGAGTGTACAGGAGATAAACATCCTGAGACTGAAACCTGAATAAACATATACAGCCAGGCGCAATTATTTGTTTGGCCGGCTGCCACCAAATAAGTCACAGCCTTCAGGAAAATCGCCTCGGAAGACGGCTTATTTATTCAACCGGTAAATCTCTCTGACTTTCTGGGAGAGGCGAATTGAGACATTCCTTAATTCACGAATCGTGGTTTCTTTACGCGATATTAATCTTGATTCCAGACCGATTACGCTTAGCGAAGCCGGTGAAGTATAATTGTGTATCGGGACCGCAATGCATAAACCACCCGGACTTCTTTCACCGTGGCTAACTGCATAGCCGTTTTTTCGGATTTCCTCGATTTGGGCAATCAGCATTTCCTTTTTAGTCACCGTGTTTTCTGTGATACGCGGGATATTTACATATTTCAATACGATTCTTAACTGTTCATCGCTAAGTTGGGATAGAAGCACTTTGGCACCTGCCCCGATATACAGAGGGCCCAGTTTTTGGTTGCTGTCAATAATGCGAATGTCATGGATACTGGGTATTTCATGCAGCGGCACAATCTGGATGCCGAATAATATGTCCAGTGCCACCATCTCTTCCGAAACCCTGGCCATGTATTTCATTTCATCCAATACGCAACGGATGAGATACTCATGCATTGTGACAGGATTGGTAGCCAACCGGGTGATGAGCGGACCAATGTAGTAGCGGCGGTTAATCGGGTTTTCGGTAACCAGCGCAGACTCTTGCATCAGCTTCAGGATACGGTGCACAGTAGATTTGGCCAATCGGCTTTCTTTTGAAATCTCGGTAACGGAGTTGATATTACCACACAGACAGGCCAGTATCCTGGCTGCGCGGGGGATTGAGCCTGGAGAAGTTTTCTCCTCACTCAAAATTGCTTTCCGGATATTATAAGTCTTTTTCATGATCTGTCTCCTTCGCCGGCGAGAGACTCCTGATATATCCAGATACAAGCAGATGGAAAATTATGAACGTTCTTTCCAGAAACACGATATCATACCAGTACAGTTTTTTACCAGTAAAACCAACATTATTCCATTATCATCGACAGACTGGAGCCGGCAATTCATTCCCCAAATTACTGCCTGCCCGCAACCAGTCCGGACTGGCCACCCGCGTAATCCCGACACCCAGACCACTAGAAATCTCCTGCCTTAGCCGGAGAGGCCGCCTTTCTTTTGTGCGGTCGAATCTGTAACGATGTCGTTCCAACCTTCTCTGAGAGAACCGATCCCAATCATGATTGCCATAACGATGTGGGGCTTTTCATATTTCAGGCAAGCCAGGGGCCCGTGAAGCAGACCTTTGGGAATAAAAAGGGCATTACTGGTATTGAAACGCAACGGCTGACCGCCCACAAATAATTCAATTTCTCCGCCCAGTTCCGCTGGCTTATCAGGATCGCCCCCAACGTGCAGAACGATTTCATCAAAATTGCGGTGCAACATCTCCGGCATTCCGGTCCCGGCGCGCTGAGATAACGGCATATCGAATGTCCAGCCAAACTCAATATAACATTTGACTGCAGGAACCTGAAGACCGCTCATATAAGTCATCGTTGGAGCGGTCCGCCCGCGCAGAAACTCAGCCCCTGCTTCCCGCATCGGACTGCGGATGACATATTGTTCATAATCTGAACCGCGGTTTTTGAGTTGGGCGGAACCGGGTATTTCCCTAGACAAATCAGGCGGCCTGCCAGCCAGATTCTCTCCAGTTCCCAGCTTAAGCAGCATCTGGACATGGGGCCGGAAATATTTCATCCACTTAGCCGGGCCATGGGGCACTCCCCCGGGAATAAATATGCCGGTTGTGGTGTTGAATAGAATCTTCTGACCGGCCAGAGAATACTCGATTTCTCCCCCCAGAGTTTGCGGATGTTCAGGGTCGCTGCCCCAGAAAAGCATTATTTCATCATGATCATGGACATGTTCAGGAACCGACCCCCGGTTCGCAGGCATCCCGCGAATCCAGTTAAGTGCAAGGTAATAATTGGCTTCAGGTACTTGCTGGCGGCTTAAAAATACCAATGTTTCACTCTTACTGTTATCAGTACCAGCGCAGATTTCCTGCTGTGGATTTCTCACAAGGTATTTTTCAAAATTGTTCATCACCGCCATATACCTCAAAGACCCGAGCGTTTTCGACTAAAATCATATTGTCGTGAATTCATTTACAGGCCGTTTAAGAGTGGGCAGGCCGGACTTACAAAGACCATTTGCCGGAACAGGTTAAACTTTTTCCTTTTGTTAGCTTTATTTTAGATAAACTTAACTTCATCTGTTAATTGTATATCAAAATGAAACACCGGTCGGACAATATTGCGGACCGTCAGAGGGCAATGCTTCAGTCCTTTAGGTATATACATGATACAGCTTTGGGAGACAGTGTATTTTTCGTTATCCATCCACATTTCAGCCTCAGCACCCAAATCGTTTACATTTTCAGTATTTGTACCTACAAAACCAATCACTTCATCATAAGGATGTGTATGAGCGGCCATATAGCCGGGGTCTTCCGCCGCAAACATCCAGCAGCAATTGACAATGAATGCCCCTGTCAGCACTTTGTCACTGAGACCCAAAATATGGTGCAGGTTGGGATATCCGTCCCTGGCAGGCGGTGTCATCCGGTGATGTGTGGTAATAATGTTATGGGCCCATTTTCCTTCTGCCATACAGCCTCCTTACGACCAGTGAAAAATTTTAAGATACAGACCGTTGAAAATAATGTTCAACTTAACGGAACTCCAGTTCCTGTTTTTTGCAAGATATTATACCATAACCTGTCAAATTGTCTTCGTGAAAGGTGGTTAGGCTGATTCATCAACCAGGCAGATCGTCGGTCACAAACCACCCTCATAAAACCTTCGGTATTTGCAGGTTTTACTACAAATACGCAGTCTGCCTTAGCCTCGCTGAATAGTGAAACAACGACCGCTTTGAACGTTGACACGGTATGGTATAATATTGTGAATTTTAACAGAACTATTGTTCCGTTATTTAGAACGCATCTAAAAAATTGATATCTAACTAATGTTTAGTTTCAGCCAGCAGGTATATGCGAGGAATAGCCGGGATTATAGAGTTTAACCGGACCAATTATTAGTCAGCGCCCTTTTTCTTCGCAAAGCGACCTATCAAAAAGAATACTTTCAGGAGGGAGTTATGGAATTAGGATTACAGGGTAAAGTGGCAGTGGTTACCGGCTGTGGCAGTCAAATCGGTTTTGGTAAGGCAATTGCTCTGGCATTAGCCAGAGAAGGGTGTGATATCGTAGCCAATGATATAGACCTGGAAGGAGCCCAAAAAACAGCCGCTGAAGTAGAAGCACTGGGGCAAAAAGCCGTGGCCCTCAAAGTTGATGTAACCCGGTGGGAAGATGTCACGGCGATGACCAGGGCAGCTCTGGATAGATTCGGTAAGATAGACATACTGGTCAACAATGCCGGGTCATGTACTCCTCCCAAACCATTCCTCAAAATGACTGAAGATGAGTGGAACCGCGACATCGCTGTTAATCTGAACGGAACAATGCTTTGTACCAAAGCTATTCTCCCCCACATGAACGAACGCAAGAGCGGAAAAATGGTAAATATTACTTCCGGGGCCGGGATTCACGGTGGAATGTACACATATGGTTATGCCGCCGCTAAGGCCGGAGTAATTGCTTTCAGTAAAGGAGTAGCCAAAGAAGCTGCCCGTAATAACATAAATATTAACCTGGTCTCGCCTGGTATCGCTAACACCGGTTTCGCCCGTCAAGCCCCTCCCGGTTTATTGGAAAACGCCGTCAAATCTATCCCACTCGGACGGTTGACTGATGTAAAAGACATAGCCAATGCGGTGGTATTTCTGGCATCAGATGCCGCCAGTGATATCATCGGCCAAATTTTGGTAGTAACCGGCAGTGTCGAACCTTAACAATTCAACCCTGCCACGTTAAAGATAAAAAGGGTTAGCAGCACCTGGAAGCAGATATCGGGAACATGCCGGTTCATGGCTGACTTTTTTGGCCATGAGTCCGGCATCGAGGCTATGCACCCATTCGGGCAACAAAACCTGATAGTTGAGATTTATCCTATCACCGGAGGAGATTTGGGGAACAATACACCTCCGGAGAATGCTGAAATGGAGAAACCAACAGTATTAACTCTTAAGAGCCGCTCGGACCGGCGTTAAGCCGATTTTGAGTTAAGAGCGAAGTTTCATTTCGAGGGTAAAAACATGAGTACTAATACTGCTCCTTATCTTTTGGATAACACCAGTCTTACGCCCCGTGCGGGTTTTTGTTTCGATTATGAAACCAATAATTTTCGTCAGAAAAAATCAATATGGCTGGTACCGCATGTGATAAGACACAGAGCTGACTGCCGTATTATTACCTGGCGCTGCAACTGGGGCAATAGCTGTGAATCTGAATGTCTTTATGCCATGGTTAAGGATAAAAGTCCTGAAGAGTGATATACGTATACTTCACCAGCTTCGCACTTTTCATTCAGTATGGCTCAGCCGGATGGCCAGTAATTCCACAATCCCGCTCAGGCAATAATCCGGCCGGATTGGAAGGAGAGACAATTGTTCGAGTCTAAATTTGAAAAATACGTAGTCAGAAAACCGGCTGTCATAACAGGAGTCACAGAGAAAAAGCTAATCATTGAGGTACCGGAGGGTGACGTAATCCCCCGCATGAACGCCGTAAATACCGGCCCGCTGATTTTATTTTCCAGTGAACTGGTCAATGAGGCAACAGCCAGGGTGGAATATGGTTTTATTACCGGCGATACAGTGATCGGCAATAGTAGTCCGAAAGAGAAGAAACTGGGAGCCCACAAACACGAATATGCCGAGATATTTCTTTTTCTGGGGACTAATCCGGAAGATCCGCGCTATCTGGGAGCGGAAGTGGAATTCTGGCTGGGAGAGGGAGAGGAAACTGAGAGAATGCTTTTAACCACTTCATCCTGTGTTTACGTTACTCCGGGAGTGGGCCATTTTCCCCTTATCTACCGCAATGTCCAGAACGCCGTATTAATGATGGTGATCGTACCGGATGCCAGCCGGCACAGCGCCATTGCAGTTCAGCGAAAGATCGTGGAATAGTTAGTTTTTACGGGGGAAAAAGAAGGGATAGGTTTCAACGACTCAACCAAATGAACAATTATAACAATTGTCCTGAAAAATAATCGTTATCATGCTGGAGGCCTCGAATGGCGAGGCTGAAGCATCCGGAGGAGGGAGTCAGCCGTTTGTCATGCTGGAAGCCTCGAATGGCGAGGCTGAAGCATCCGGAGGAGGGAGGCGCAACCCCCTAGAATAATCCTTTCCCAACCAGAATGGAGGATTCAATCATTCTGCACATCATTCGGAAAGCCATCAACACTGATACTGGAAAATAAATACAGGAGGGTAAAATAATGGATTTAGGTTTAATGGACAAAGTAGCGGTGGTTACCGGCACAGGTAGTGAAATAGGTTTCGGGAGGGCGATAGCGCTGACACTGGCTCAAGAAGGCTGTCATGTTGCCGGAATTGACCTTAATCTGGAAGGGGCTGAAAAGACTGCCGGAGATATAAGAGCGATGGGGCGCAAATCAATCGCCCTTAAGGCGGATGTTTCTCAAAAGCCGGAAGTAACCGCGGCAGTTCAGAAAATTATGCAGGAATTTAGCAAGATCGATATTTTGGTCAACAACGCCGGTCTATCCGTTCCGTGGAAAAAT
>DATIKD010000257.1:0-10991 GCA_035477965.1 Dehalococcoidales bacterium
GGGGAAGGCTTCCGACTGAACGTGGTAAACGCCATTTGGGGCCAGAAAGGCTTTCAATTTACCCGCGAATATCTTGACCTTTTAGCCCTGAATTACGGGGCGGGGATGCGGATTGTGGACTATCAGACTGCCCCCGAACCGGCCCGCCAGGCCATCAACCAGTGGGTAGCCGACCAAACTGAGGACAGAATTAAGGACTTACTGCCGCAGGGTTCAATCACCAACTTGACCCGGCTGGTGCTGACCAACGCCATCTATTTTAATGCTGCCTGGGCAACCCAGTTTGATAAAGCGTCTACCCGCCAAGGGCAATTCACACTGCTCAACGGAGAAAAAGTCAGCCTGCCCATGATGAATCAATTCGCCAAAAATTACCGGTACGCCGAGGGCGATGGTTACCAGGCGATTGAACTGCCCTATGACGGGCGGGAATTGTCCATGGTTATACTTCTGCCCCGCAGCGGGCAGTATACCAATTTTGAATCCAGGCTCGATAATACCCGTTTAAACAGCATCCTGGCCCAGATGCGAAATGCAGCGGTTGATCTCAGCCTGCCCAAATTTGAGATAGAAACCGAATTAAACCTGAACGACCATCTCAAAAAGCTGGGTATGACGGATGCCTTTGAGTTCTCAAAAGCCGACCTCTCGGGTATGAACGGCAACAAAGAACTGTTTATCAGTGACGTGGTACACAAAGCCTTCGTAGCAGTGGATGAAGCCGGGACGGAAGCCGCCGCGGCCACGGGTGTGGTGGTAGGCGTAACTTCCATGCCCACTGACATAAAACAATTTATCGTGGACCGTCCCTTCATTTTCCTGATCAAGGATAATCCGACCGGCACAGTACTTTTCCTGGGCAGAATACTCAATCCGCTGGAATAGGAAAACAGACAGATTTCCAGAGGCCGCTCAGGGCCAGGATCCGGAGAGCAGCCAGGCATCCGGAGGAAGATTTTGGTTGGCTTGCTGGAGGCTTCAAAAGGTGAGGCCTCCAGCATGGGGAGGCTCTCTTTCGTTGTCAGGCTGGAAGCCTTGAGTGGCGAGGCTGAAGCATCCGGAGGCGGGGCGGTAATCAGTCCCCTCCAGATCTTCGCCCCGATAAGAACGAAAATAATGTATTTTCGGAATAACTTATTTCCGTGGAATGACATCTTGATATTGAAGGCCGCCGACTCACCTTCTATAATTACCTTTAGAGGTTGTTACAAACCCGCTGAAAAGGGTGAGATATTATGGGATATTACGTCAGGCTGCTGTCGCCATCGGAACAGGTGATATATTTCAGTGAAATTCAGCAACTGGCCGAGACGGTCCATCTGACCGCCGGTACCGACCAGGACTGGACTGAAATCCGCATTGCCGGGCCGTCCGAGGTCCCGGTAGCCATCTTAAACCGGCTGCCGGTTTCAGACGGGGCTGGCCGTGACACTCTGGTAAGACTCAAATCCGGCCTTTTCGGAACCAGTCCGGTCAGCGCCAGGGAATGGATTAACAAATACCTGGGCGAAATTAAAACTATTTATGCCTTTCAGCTTCTGACCGAAAACCTGACTACGGATGCCGAGTGGCGTACCCTGGGTTATATTCAAAATCTGTTAAAGGATAACCTGGGTGGGATAATTCAATCCGACCAGGAAGGTTATTTCAACGAGAACGGGGATTATATCCTGTGGCAGATGTACAGTGGGGCCCAGGGCAGTGTGCCAGCCGCCACCCTGAATGAAAACGGGCAATGGACGCCTTTTCAATTAAGGTTGGGTGATAAAACGGCTGTCGAGCGCTTCAAGCAGGGCCAGAGACCTTACAAAGGCTTTCTGGACCTGATATTCCGCAAATAAAACCGCTCACACCGGTTAAAACCGGCTGGTTCAATCCTTTTTTAACTGTTCAATCAACAAAGGAACAATCTTGAATAAGTCGCCTACCAGGCCGTAAGTGGCAATCTCAAAAATAGGCGCGGAAGGATCGTTATTGATGGCTACGATGGTCTCGGCGGTCTGCATGCCGGCCATGTGTTGGACCGAGCCGGAAATACCGCAAGCGATGTACAGCCTGGGAGCCACTGTCTTGCCGGTTTGCCCCACCTGATGGGAATAACCGATCCAGCCGTCATCCACCGGCGGGCGAGAAGAACCCACCGCCGCTCCCATGGCTTCAGCCAGTTCATTGATCAGGCGGAAATTTTCCGGTTTCCCCAGGCCGCGCCCGCCGGAGACGATGATATCCGCTTCATCCAGCTTGATTTTTTCACTGACATCTTCCACAAAACTGATCAACCGGGTACGTGAAGTCACGGCTTCTTTATCCAGGTCAAGAGTAATGATCTGTCCCTTCCGGGTTGAATCCGGAGGGTTCTTTTTAAAAGTGCGGGGACGTACGGTAGCCATCTGCGGACGACTGGAAGGACAAATGATGGTAGCCATGATATTGCCGCCAAAAGTGGGGCGAGTCTGTAAAAGCTGGCGTTTCTCCAAATCCATTTCCAGCCCGGTACAATCTGCGGTCAGGCCGCATTTGACAGCGGCGGCGACCCGGGGAATAAAGGAGCGGCCCAGTGCGGTAGCCCCGGCCAGCACTATTTCCGGCTGATATTTTTGAATCAACTGACTGAACTGGACGGTGAGGACATCTTCAGGATTGGCGGCCAGTTCCGGATTCTTTACCAGGTACACATAGTCCGCTCCGCCGGCAATCAGCTTATCCACGTCTTTGATATCGGCCCCGAAGCAGACTGCCGAGACTGTCGCATCGATTCCGCCCGCCAGTTCACGGGCTTTGGCCAGTAATTCAAAGGAAACGCCTTTGATAATTCCTTCCCGCTGTTCGGCAAAAACCCAGATTCCGCGATGATCGGGGCTGACCGGCGCTTTTATAGTCGATTCCTCCAGCCGGATGGCCTCCGCCGGACATTCATCCCGGCAAGCGCCGCACAGATTGCACCCTTCCCCGATAATTATTTTATTATCCCGGATGGAAAGAACCCCAAAAGGACAGCTATTAACGCAGACCGCGCAGGCGGTACATTTTTCCGCAATGATCTTTATTGCCACCAACTAACCCCCCCGAAAAATTCTCCGTGTTTTGCCACTTGGCCGGGCTATTTATGGTATGTAAGAGCCGCGCAGATGCAAATGCGGTCACAACGTCCGCACAGGTTGCATCTGCCGCTGACTAACCTGACTTTGGAGCGGTTAGCCACCAGTGCCTGTGCCGGACAAATTTCCACGCATAACCCGCAACCTACACAGCGGGACTGATCAATCACTACACCCAATTCGGTTAACACTCACTTCAGTAATTGCCGCCGCCCAGGTTTTTACCGGGGATGACGGTAATTGCACCATATTCGCAGGATTGTTTGCAGACGCCGCAACTGATGCACAGGCTGTTATTGACCACTCTGGCTTTGCCGTCAACCACCTCAAAAAGGGCATAAGGACAGTTTAATACGCATTGAAAACAACCGGTACACTTTTCCAAATTCACAATTACAGCCATTCGGGTAAATCCTGGTGATATATTTTGAGAAAGACTTTCTATTTCGGACACCAACCGGCCAACGGGTCAATGGGTTAAATCAAGTGCCCCTCTTTCAGTCTAACGGCCAGGCATTCCGCCTGAACTGCCGGTTCTCCCCCGATCATCTGGGCCTTTTTGGTCCTTTGAGGAGTAAAAATTTTTACCACTTTAGTGAACGAGCCGTTTAATCCCACATTGGACGGGTCCAGTCCCAGTTCGGAGGCCGTCCAGACCGTTATTTTGGCGCTTTTGGACTTCATCAGGCCGCGCAGTGAGGGCAGGCGGGGGACATTGATTTCTTTGGTGACGGTGATAACTGCCGGCAAAGGGGACTGCATTACCTCATAGCCTTCCTCTATCATGCGTTTTACTCGCATCCGGCTGGCGTCTATTTCTTCTACTATTCCCACATAGGCAATAAAGGGAATATTGAGGATTTCGGCCAGTTCAGGCCCCACCTGAGCGGTATCTCCGTCAGTGGACTGGCGTCCGCATAGTATCAAATCGGTCTGTCCCAACTTTTTGACCGCCGCGGCCAGTGTGAAGGCGGTAGCCCAGGTATCTGAACCGGCAAAAGCGGCATCACTCAGCAAAATGGCATCGTCAGCCCCCAGGGAAATAGCTTCTTTGAGCATTTCGGCTGCCTGCGGAGGTCCCATACTGAGTGCAGTCACCTTGCCGCCCAGTTTCTCCTTCAGACGTACGCCGGCTTCCAGAGCGTATGTATCGAAGGGGTTAATCACATTCTTGATGCCCTGGCGAATCAGCGTATTGGTCTGCGGGTTTATTTTTACTTCAGTAGTGCCGGGCACCTGTTTCAGACAAACTATGATGTTCATTCGGTTTTAGCCTTTCGCTTACGCAATTCCAGGCCGATAGCGCTGGTTAAGATCTGGTTGGACCCCTCATAAATCTGGGTAATCTTGGCATCCCGCATCATTTTTTCCACCGGATAGTCGCGCATATAACCCAACCCGCCGCATAACTGGACGGCCAGCGTAGTCACTTCCATGGCTACATCGGAAGCGAAAACCTTGGCCATGGCTGAACTCTCCGTGCAGTCTTTGGAAGAATCGGCATTGCGGGCGGCGGCATAGACCAGTGCCCGGGCTGCCTCGATTTTAGTGGCCATTTCCGCCAGTTGATACTGAATTACGGGTTGATTGATTAACGCCTGGCCGAACTGGATGCGGTCACGAGTATAACCAAAGGCTGCTTCCAGTGCGCCCTGGGCGATGCCCAGCGCCTGGGCCGCCACTCCGGGGCGGGACTTGTCAAAAAGTTTCATGGCCAGGATAAAGCCCATTCCCGGCCGGCCGATCAGGTTTTCCTCGGGGACCAGGCAGTTCTGAAATACCAGCTCGCGGGTAGCGGAGGCCCGGATGCCCATTTTCTTCTCTTTTTTCCCGAAGGTGAAACCGGCAGTGCCTTTTTCAACCAGAATGGCGCTGGCCCCGCGGGCGCCGCGGGTTTTATCCGTCACCACAATCAGGGTATAAATATCCGCTTCGCCGCCGTTAGTTATGAACTGCTTGGTACCGTTTATCAGATAACCGCCGGGGACTTTCTCAGCCGTAGTGCGGATGGCGCCCGCATCTGAGCCGGCGCCGGATTCAGTCAGGGCAAAAGCGGCCAGCTTCTTACCGGAGGCGATATCCGGCAGGAACTTGCGTTTCAGGGTTTCTGAGCCGTAATCCATCAGTGTGTAACTGCCCAATGCACTGGCAGCATAACTGATTGCCACGCCGCTGCAAACGCGGCTCAATTCTTCCATTACCAGGCATAAATCCAGGCAGCCGCCGCCCAGTCCTTCGTATTCAGCCGGTACAAAAACCCGAAAAAGGTCAGCGGCCCCTATTTCATCAACAATATCGCGTGGAAATTCCTCGCTTTCATCCAGTTCCATGCGGCGGGGCAAAATGCGCTCCTCCGCCAGTCTGCGCGCCAGGCCTCTGATCATCTTTTGTTCTTCGCTAAAAAAATACTCCAAAGGGCTCTCCTTATATGTCGCAATGGGTTAATTATAGAGTGACATCTTCAAGCGCGTCAAACTGGTTTTAGCATCAGCTTCAAGCCTATATGCGGCGAATTTAATGGGTTGACACGGAAAGCCTCAAAGTAGCTGATTTCGATTGTAGGGAGCCCCTTACAAGGACTCTCCTTTAAGGACTCTCCTTTAAGGAGAGTCCTTGTAAGGGTATTTGTTTCAACCGGGCTTCCAGGTCTATAATAGGAATAAACCGGCTGCGGCTGAAGGATTACATTATGCAGACCCCGCGCAATTTCTGGAACACAACCTATACCAGGCAAAAAAAAGTCTGGGGTGATCAGCCCAGTCAACTGGCGGCTTATACCTGCAACACTTTGAAGGAAAGTACGCGTTTTAAAAATCATAAAGACCTCTTTATACTCGATCTGGGCTGCGGTTATGGTCGTGATTCCGTTTTTCTGGCGCAAAACCTGCCCTGCCATATCCTGGGTCTGGATAGTTCGGAAAAGGCGATTGAAATAGCCCGTGAACATATTCCCAAAACCCTGAAAAACCGGATAGAACTGCTCTGTTTCGACTTTTCCCGTGTAAATGATAAATATGATATTATTTTTTGCGCCAGTTTGTATCATGTCCTCAGGCCGGATGAGAGGGAAAAGCTGAGAGAAACTATCCAGCGCTGTTTAAAAAAAGAGGGTTTGCTCTTTTTAAGCACCTTTTCGATACGCGATCCGCAACATTACGGAAAAGGGCAGACAGCGGAGAATGAGAAAAACGCCTTTATCGACGAGATTTACCTGCATTTTTCTGATCGTGAAAACCTGGAGAAAGAATTTGGATTCTTAAACATTCAGGCTCTCTTTGAGCGCGATTACAGGGAAAGACACGACAGCGGAGAACACCACCATATTTCATGGCTGCTGATGGGGAAAGCCGAATAGGTTTTGCGGGTTTTACCGCCTGAAGCAGTGCGATCATATTTTCTTAAGAATACTAAAGGAGGACTCATGGTCAAATCAATCAAAGGTACTCAGACCGAAAAAAATCTGCTGGCCGCTTTCGCCGGAGAATCCCAGGCGCGCAACCGCTATACCTATTTCGCCAGCCAGGCCAGAAATGAGGGTTATCAGCAGATAGCCAATATTTTTTCGGAGACCGCTGAAAATGAAAAGGAACATGCCAAAATATTTTTCTCCTGCCTGGAGGGCGGCGACCTGGAAATTACAGCTTCCTTTCCGGCCGGAATGATAAAAGACACCAGTGCCAACCTGGAGGCGGCCGCAGCCGGGGAGTTGATGGAGTGGAGCATACTTTATAAAGAAGCCGCCGGAACTGCCGAAAAAGAGGGATTCCAGGACATAGCCACTTCCTTTAAGGAAATCGCGGAAGTAGAAGAGTTTCATGAGAAAAGGTACCGCAAATTGCTGGCCAATCTCAAGAAAGGTGAGGTTTTCAAAAAGAAAACCAGCGTCAAATGGCACTGCATCAATTGCGGCTACGTGCATAAAGGTGCGGAAGCCCCGGAAACCTGCCCGGCCTGCAAACACGGCAGAGCATATTATGAACTGCTGGCAGAAAACTATTAATTTGCGACCGGGATGCAGCTTTTAGCCGGTCTCAAGCCAACAAAAAACCCCAGCTTCAGCAAGCTGGGGTTTTTTCATCTGCGAATATGTGGATTTAGCCTTCTTTCTGCTTCTGCAGAAGTGGATTCATCTGTGCGATAGCGGTCACAGCCGCCACGGCTGCCACTTTCTTTTTACTCTCAAAGATCTGCGACAGTCTATCCTCCAGCGGTTTCTCGCGCACCATAATTTTCTTCATATCCTCGATCAGAGAAGTCTCAGTTTCGATAAATTTGGTACCCAGTTCGCCGGAGACAAAACGAGGATTTTCCATCACCGCCTTATGAAACGGAATATTGGTGGTTACTCCCACAATAATATACTCATAGAGGGCCCGCCGCATACGGACAATCGATTCCATACGGTCACGTCCCCAGACCACCAGCTTGGAAATCATGGGGTCGTAATAATGCGGAATTGTGAAGCGGTTATAAACCCCGCTGTCAACTCGGACCCCGATCCCACCCGGTGAGCGGTAGCCGTTCAGCTTTCCGGGACAGGGCACAAAATTATTGAGCGGGTCTTCTGCGTTGATGCGGCATTCAATAGCATGGCCGCGCAACACCACGTCCGATTGACGGAAGCTGAGTGGCAGTCCGGAAGCGATGCGAAGCTGTTCCTTGACAATGTCAATGCCTGTCACCATTTCGGTAACCGGATGTTCTACCTGGATACGGGTATTAGCCTCCAAAAAATAATACTTCCCTTCCGAGAACAGGAATTCCATGGTGCAGGGCCCTTCGTATTTAACGTATTTGGCAATACTGACCGCCTTTTCTCCCATCTCTGCCCGTAATTCGGGGGTGATAACCGGAGAGGGAGATTCTTCAATCAGCTTCTGATGCCTTCGTTGAATGGAGCACTCGCGCTCGCCCAGGTGAACCACATTGCCGTGTGAGTCACCCAGAACCTGAAACTCGATATGGCGGGGATTGACCAGATATTTTTCAATATATAGTTCACCGCTGCCAAAGGTATTGACGGCAATTTTCCGCGCCAGAGCCCAATAAGGTTCCAGTTCTGATTCCTGATTGACGACAGTCATGCCGATGCCGCCCCCGCCGTTAGCCGGCTTGATCAAGAGCGGAAAACCCATGTCCTTTACCAGTTCTTTAATCCGCGCAAAATCCTGTTCGCCTTGATCCGTCCCGGGGACAGTGGGAACTCCTATTTTTTTCATCAGGTTGCGGGCCGATACTTTGTTGCCCATAGTCTCAATCACTTTACTGGAGGGACCGATAAACTTGATTCCGGCTTTTTCACAGGCATAAGCGAAATTAGGGTTTTCAGACAAAAATCCGTAACCTGGATGGATGGCTTCCGCTCCGCACTCTTTGGCCACAGCCATGATTTTAGGAATATTCAGATAGCTTTCAGGGGAAGGCGCAGGCCCCAGGTAATAGGATTCATCAGCATATTTGGCGAACAGGGCATCCCTATCCGCATCCGAATATACTGCCACAGACTTAATACCCAGTTCACGGCAGGCTCGCATGACACGAATAGCAATTTCACTGCGGTTTGCGACCAGCACTTTATTTAACATCTGGCTCCACCACTACCAAAACATTGCCGGTGCTGACCACTTCACCTTCAAATGTCATGATAGATTTTACCACTCCATTCAGTGTTGAATGGATTTCATTCTGCATTTTCATAGCCTCAATGACAGCTACCAGGTCGCCCTCTTTGACTTTTTCGCCTATTTTGACTTTTATGGACAAAACCATGCCGGACATGGGCGAAACAATACTGCCTTTAGCTACTTCCTTTTTGGTGTTACGCGGTTTTTCAACTTCTACTGCGGTTCCCAGAACAGAGGTAATTTTAACATTAAAGACTTCTCCATCCACATCCACGGTAAATTCATTGGGGAAGACTGCGGCTGAGGTTTCAGATGGCTGCGGAGCTGCCACCACCGGCGCCGGTTTGATGGACTCTTCTTTGGCTTCACCGCGCAGGAATTTCAATGCCACCTGGGGATAAAGAGCATACGTCAGGACATCTTCTTCCTTGCGAAGCAGACCCATTTTTTTAACTTCTTCCCGTATTTTATCTACTTCGGGTGCCAGTAAATCCGCCGGCCTCTGAGTGATGGGAGTGGAATCACCAATCACCATTTTCTGGATATCCGGGTCAATTTCTCCGGGTGCTTTTCCGTAATAACCCAGCAAATAATCCCTGGTTTCTTTGGTCACTTTCTTGTAACGCCCACCGGAGAGCACATTCAGGACAGCCTGGGTGCCAACCAGTTGAGAGGTAGGGGTGACCAGCGGCGGGTAACCCAGTTCAGCCCGTACCCGCGGTACCTCTTTCCAGACTTCTTCCAGTCTATTCAGGGCGTTTTGTTCTTTTAGTTGACTGATCAAATTGGATATCATGCCGCCGGGAACTTTATGCAAAAGCACATTAACGTTGGGCCGGGTGACTTCGGCAGTCAATAAATGGCGGTAGGAAGCACTCACGGCCGCTGCCTGTTCGCCAATTTCATATAATAATTTAAGGTCCAATCCGGTATCATAGGGAGTATTTTGCAGGGCTGCCACCATGCTTTCAGTGGGAGGTTGGGATGTTCCCCAGGCAAAAGCTGAAAAAGCAGTATCAATGATATCCACTCCTGCTTCAACCGCGGCAAAGTAGCTCATGGGGGCCATGCCGCTGGAGCAGTGAGTATGTAAATCCAGTGGAATTTTGATGCAGCACTTGATGGCTTTCACCAGGGCGGCGGCATCCGCTGGTGAGATCACCCCGGCCATGTCCTTAATGCAGATGGAATCACTACCGGCCTGTTCCAGTTGCTGAGCGAATTTAGCAAAACCCTCAATAGAATGGACCGGGCTGGTAGTATAAGCGATAGTCCCCTGCACATGAGCCCCGTATTTTTTGGCAGCTTTAATGGAAACTTCCATATTACGGAAATCATTCATGGCATCAAAGATACGCATAACATCTATTCCGTTCTTCACTGACAAACGGATAAATTCCTGGACCACATCATCGGAATAGTGACGATAACCCACCAGATTTTGTCCGCGCAGAAGCATCTGCAATTTGGTATTGGGAGCTTTCTCGCGAATAGCGCGCAGCCTCTCCCATGGGTCTTCATTCAAGAAGCGAATGCAGGTATCAAAAGTTGCCCCGCCCCAAACTTCCAGCGAGAAGAAACCGACCTTGTCCATCGCGGCCGCCAGGGGCAGCATATCCCGGGTACGCATCCGGGTTGCAATCAGGGATTGATGGGCATCACGCAGAGTGGTGTCGATGATTTTAACAGCCATATTATCTCCATTCCTCTAGATTTGTATCGATACACAAAAACAGGCTGACGCTGTGCCGAAGAGTGGCCGCTTTGAGATTATACTAAATAGAATAATAACATAATTCTAATATCTAGCAAAACGTTTTTACGATATTCCATTGAGATTAAAAGGTGAAGAATCAAGGCCGCTGGAAACAAAATTAAAGGGCAGGCGCCGCCGGCCAGCGGCAATTGATATCGGAATACAATTCTTTGCTCATTGAATATACAGCAGCTTTGATATATAATCTTGACAATCCGGCTAACCGTTATGCCGGGCTAATGGAGAGGGGAAGAGATAATCTGATGAGGGGGAGGCAAATATTCAAAATGTCAAAGTACAATAAATTGATCAAAACCTTTCTGGTAATTGCACTTCTGGTATTGGTGGCGGCTATGCTTCCGGTGGTTCCGGCCAGAGCGGCTTCGATCATCGGAGTACTGCCCACCAGCGGGCCGGTCGGTACTGTGATTCAGCTAAACGGTTCCGGTACCAACGGCGAAAATATCGCAATTTCCTTTAACGCCGTGATGCAGGTCACCCAGCCTTTATTAG
>DATIKD010000258.1:0-6441 GCA_035477965.1 Dehalococcoidales bacterium
CTCCGGTTTTCACCAGCCAGTAATCAATCGGTCCGTTCCATTTACTTACCTTCCAATCGAAAACTCGGGTGTAAAAAGCAGCGGCATTAGCGGGATTATCGCAATTCAGTTCAAAATGTATCACCCTGCCCATGTTGTTCCTCCCCAGAAAGATTTTCACAAACTGGTAATTTTAACTACCAGGATAATTCAATCAGTTGAAGGACGGTTAAGCCTATGCCCTTGCTTTGCCGCCGGAGAACAACTGTCTAGCTCGCATTTTGCACACCCCTACCGTTCTCGGGTATGCTATTACCTTTTATGCGCCCGGATATCGCGGTCGAGTAAAGAAGTGTAACCAGAAAGACCAGACTTAAGAAAGCCGCTGAGGAAATACTATTTACATCATAATATATTTGCACTCAATCATGTCCGATTCAAAATTCCGTTATGATCCTGGGTTAAGACTGATTATTATGATGATTTCCGGATTTTCAATTTAAAGGTGTGAAAACACAGTGTCAACTGGAGGCCTCGAAAGGCGAGGTCGAGGCCTCTGGCCCCTTTTTCGTTGTGATCCTGGAAGCCTCGAACGGCGAGGCTGAAGGATCTCGAGGGGGGCAAACCCACAGAATATCCTCTTACAATCAGAATGTAGGATTTTAACAAAGTAGTCATTCGTTCTAAGAAGTTTTGGGACAGAAGTGATTGGCACTCTGAAAGTTGCCAGAGAAGGAGACTTAATTATATATTTAATTAACCGGCCTTAATACTACTGCCGGCCAAAAAGGAGATAAACTTTCCATGTCCATTCGTATTGTGCCGGCAGTTTTGACAGATGACCCTGTTGAATTAGCCAAAATGCTCCAATATGCGGTTAATTATACCGATTTTGTCCAGATTGATATTATGGACGGGCAATTTGTGCCCTCTCGAAGTATCACCTGGCAAGATATTCAAAGAGTTTTACCCAGACCCGGCTGGGAAGTGCATCTGATGGTCAAATCACCTGAAAATGAATTGGCTAACTATCAACAAGCCGGGGCCCTCAAAGCCATTTTCCACTATGAAGCTACCAGCCAGCCGGGCGTCGTGATTTCAGTAGCCCGCAAGCTGGGTATTAAAATAGGGATGGCAATTAATCCGGATACGCCTGTTTCAGCCGTTCTACCGCTGGTGGAAAAACTGGACAGCCTCTTATTTATGTCCGTCTATCCCGGTTATTACGGTGCAAAATATATCCCGGAGGTTTTGGACAAAGTCCGCGAACTTAACCGGTTGAAGCCGGACTTTTGCTTGAGTATTGATGGCGGTATAAACCAAAATAATCTGATGGAAGTGGCCGCTTCAGGCGTAAATGAAATCTGTGTGGGGAGCGGGATCTTCCGCCAGGCCGATCCGGCTGAAGCCTACCGCAATCTGTACAAATTGGTCAATCAATAATTGGCTTTTGAATTGTAATAGATGGAGTCTACTCTTAGTTCCGGCCGAACTTATCCTGGCGAGGGCCTGGCAAACCTGGCCACTTTGACTAACCCAGGCAGGTGTCAAACAATCAGTCCTTGAATATCTTTCCATAGGCGATCTGGTCCGTCGCCTGAATTCTCGTCCAATCGCAGGCAAGTTATTATCTCGATTTCCAATTTGTTGCGCCATTTCTCAATCTGACCTGGGGTTTCAATTCCGACGCCAATCAGACAGGCCACAGTTGGTATCCGAAATTGTTGACAAATGTGCAGTATTCTTTTCAACCTGGCTAAATCAGTTACGGCCGGGTCAATCGCTGCCACCACCAGCTTGACACTATCCAGGCTGGTGTAAAGGCTATCATCCAGGATGGAAGGTCCGCGGCTAATCAAAATTTCCCTTTGCAGGAGTTGCGTGTATTTCAGACCCTCTTGTTTAATTACCGCCGTGGTAATATCGGGGAAGGGACCCGCCGGTGCCCTGATCAGGACTCCTGAAGAGTCGCGATATATTTCCCATCTTATCCGGATATCGCAGCGTAAGCTGATGGCTTCGGCTGCGCACAGGCTAATGCATGTTCCACAGCCTCGGCATTCTTGCGGGTAGACCTTCAGATCGTGTATGGAGGCAGAGGGGCAGCGCACCTCGCAAGTCCCGCAGTGAATGCACTTACGGACATCGATCCAGGCCCGGTTACCGCTGGTTTCTTCTGCCCGGCAAGAACTGAAATCCACCCGGCTGGACATCAGAGGGTTTCCCAGGTCATAGTCCGCCAGTACGGAGGGCCTGGCGGCTTCCTTCAGCCTGAAGGCCAGATGGCCCGACAATCTCGAGTTTTCACCCCACACCATTATTTCTTTTATCTTGCTCATTTCTGCGGTTATCCCGTTACCTTTCCTGCTAACTGGTACGACATAAAATTAACCGGTAGACGGCTCAACTAACCGGCCTGAAAAACTGTTAATTGTTCACGGTTGAAAAAACATGATATCGAAAGATTGGCAAGGCCTGAACACTCAAAAAAGTTATCTATTTCATAATAAGATGAAGCACCAAAATAATCATTATTCTCTCTAACTATCAGGCATTCTTCTTAATTTACCATGACTACCTGGGGAAGGTCATTTTCAAACATCTTTTTTCCTCTCCCATTTCCGCTAAAACAAAAACCCCGGACGAAAACTCGTTCGCCGGGGTTTTAACTCTCGAGCTGAAAATACTAACGTTTGGTATATTGCGGGGCTTTCCTGGCTCTTTTAAGGCCGGGTTTTTTCCTTTCTTTTTCTCTGGAATCCCGCGTCAGCAAACCGACCTTGCGCAGCGGGTCCTTGGCTTTTTCATCAATTACTACCAGTGCTCTGGAAATGCCGTGAGAAACCGCTCCGCTCTGGGCTGAAACCCCACCGCCTTCAACTTTGGCTACCACGTTATACTTGCCCAGGCTGTCGGTAATCACCAGCGGCTGAAGCACCTTACGGCGCAGATCAGGTTGAGAATATAAATCCTCATATGGAATACCGTTGATTATAATGGCCCCGTTGCCGGGCACCAGTCTGACGCGCGCGATAGCGGTTTTTCTTCTACCAGTACCATAAAAATATGTTTGTTTATCCACTGATTATATCCCCTTTAAAATCTGTATTAGCTCCCTGCGGATTAGCGTTTGCCTTCTTTTCTTTCCTTGGAGCTCTTAACCAGGATCTTCTCAATTTTGGCCTTTTTGATGGTGGTCTTAATGTCTTTCTTTTCCACTGTGTTCTGACCGGCCACTGGCCCGATATAGACCTTCAAACGCCCCATCATCTTATCATGTAAATGATTATGAGGCAACATCCCGTCCACGGCAAATGTGATTATCCTCTCCGGGTGCCTTTGCATCAAGTTTTCATACGAAATATTTTTAAAACCACCGGGATAGTTGGAATGCCAGTAATATAGCTTTTGTTTGGGCTTTTTACCGGTGACTTTAACTTTCTCACAATTAATGACGGTTACCATGTCACCGATGTCAGAATTGCGGTCGAACAGAGGTTTATGCTTACCCATCAGCAATTTGGCCACTTCGGTAGCCACCTGCCCCAATATTCTGTCTTTGGCATCCACAATATGTGTTTCTCGGGTATAATCGCCTTGCTTGACTGTATAGGTTTTATTCATGATATTCTCCTAAAGGTTTGGGGTATTTTACCTGCACTAAGTATAACCCGTGTGCAGGTGCTGTCGGCCAGGCCAACCCCGGTTTCCTGGCCTCTATTATAGATTTAAATTCACTTATCCCGATTTTCCCCTGCCCGATGCGTATCAGTGTTCCCACTGTATTGCGCACCTGGTGAGGCAAAAAAGAATTGGCTTCCATTATAAATATGATCGAATCTCCTTTGGCCTCCAGCCTGGCAGTGTAAACCGTTTTTAAAGTACTTTTAATCACTGATTGCGCAGCGTCAGTTATAAACGATGCCAGATCATGCTCGCCTAACAGTTCCCGGCAGGCCTGATTCATTCTTTCCAGATCCAGCTTCCCGGCTACCTGGTAGCTGTAACCCTGCCTTAAAGGGGAGCGAACCCGGTTGTTAAATATCCGATAATGATACAACCGGCTGACCGCATCTTTCTGAATGTTAAAGTCTTTGTTAACCTGGTATGCTTCTTTTACCGCAATATCCGGCGGTAAATAATGGTTCAATCCCTGTAAAATCTGCCCGGGTTTCAGTCCGGACTCTGTCCTGAAACTGACAACCTGACCTTTGGCATGGACACCGCTGTCAGTACGACTGGCAGCTATAATTCTTAGCTCTTCGCCGGTGAGGCTCTTGACGGCTTTTTCAATCTCTCCCTGGACCGTTAACACGCCTTCCTGAAATTGAAACCCGCAGAAACGAGTTCCATTAAATTCCACCACCAGAACTACTTTTGCTAGAGATTTACTCAATTCCGCCGGCTGTCCGTCTATTAAGCTATACTGCTCCTTATTTCACTAACTCTATCTGTACAATGGTAGCGCCGTCACCCAGACGGGTACCAATTTTGATTATGCGGGTGTAACCACCGTGCCTTTCAGCATAGCGTGGACCGAGTTCTTTAAATAATTTTTCGGTGACCTTTTTGTCGGTAATAAAGGCCAGTGCTCGCCGCCGAGAACCCAGATCTCCGGCTTTGGCCAGGGTAATCATCTTTTCAGCCATGCCGCGCACGGCTTTAGCTTTGGGTTCAGTAGTCCGGATTTTTTCATGATCCAGTATTTCAGTGACCAGGTTCCGGAACATTAACTGCCGGGCACCACTCGGTCTGTCAAATCTTCTGCTTACCATGCCATGTCTCATATCAGTTCTTCCTCAAGTTATCGTTTAACAAATATACCAGGACTACAGTTCCTCTTCTTTATCAGGCGGTATATCTTCTCTGGGTGTGTTATCAGTTGCCAGCATTAATCCTATTACAGCCAGTCTTTCTTCAACTTCCTGGCGTGATTTCTGTCCAAAATTGCGCAACGAGAGTAATTCCTTTTCGGTTTTGGATATCAATTCGCCCACCGTGTTGATCCCGCCCCGGCGCAGGCTGTTTAAAGTCCGCACTGAGAGTTCAAGATCTTCTACAGGCATGCTGGCTTTTTCTCCTGCAAGAGTAGGTTCGGGTACTTTCCGCTCATCTCCTTTGCCCGATATTTCCACCAGACTGGCAAAGGGTACCAGTTGCTCGGTTAATAATTTGGCTGACTGGCTTAAGGCGTCAATGGGTTTTATGGTGCCATCGGTCCAGACTTCCAAAACCAGTCGTTCACGGCTGGTTTCACGTCCGATATGCATCGGTTCTATTGTGAAATTTACTTTACGGATGGGAGTAAAAATGGCATCCACCGGTATAACCCCAATAGGCAGATTGGCGTTGGTATCCGCCTGAAGGAAACCCTGTCCTGTTTCGGCGGTAAATTCAACAATCAAATTGGCACTGGGCGAGTCCAGAGTGGCCAGATACTGGTCCGGATTTACGATTTCAAATTCATCCGAAGGTCTGATATCCGAAGCCCGTATTTCACCTTCCCGGGCAATTTCAAGAAATAATTTACCGGGTCGGTTATAACTGGATTTCAATCGTATGGCTTTCACATTCAGCAAGAATTCGATTGTGTCCTCTTTCATATCAGGGATAGTGGAAAACTCATGTTGAATACCATCAATTTTGACTGAGGTCACCGCTGCTCCGGACAAACAGCCCAGGAGCATCCGCCTCAACGAATTGCCCAGAGTTATTCCAACCCCTTTATCCAGAGGTTCTACTGAGAACCGGCTATAGTTACCTGTGCTCTCAACACACTCAATTTTGGGTATTGATAGTGGAGACAAGGTATTACCTCCAATATTTTTTACAAAAATCCATTATCTGGAATACCACTCAACAATGTTAGTGGTTTCGAACTTGGATTCGATCGAGTCAGAGGCCGGCAGTGCCAGCACTTTACCGACTACGCTTTCTCTATCCAGATTAAGCCAGTTAGGCACAGTCTTAGATTTGATACCTTCGACCAGCGTTTTATAATACTCAGTTTTTTTACTACCTTCGCGCCAGGCAATGTCTTCACCCTGAACAACCAGATAGGAAGGGATATTTACTTTCTTACCGTTTACCAGAATATGGCCGTGCAGCACAAGTTGACGAGCTTGTGAACGGGAATCAGCAAAACCCAGCCTGTAAACTACATTATCCAAACGTCTTTCCAGCAGCACCTTGAGATTATCGCCGGTGATACCGCTCTGTTTCCCGGCCAGGCTGAAGAAGCGTTTAAACTGTCTTTCAAACAGACCGTAGGAATATTTGGCTTTCTGCTTTTCTCTGAGCTGAATGCCTCTATCCGACAATCTGCGGCGGGTAGCCTGGTGCGGTCCCGGCGGTTTTGGACGACGGTCCACTCCACATTTGGCTCCGAAACAGCGGTCGCCTTTTAACATAAGTTTATCGCCGCTGCGGCGGCATAATCTGCATGCTGGTCCAATAATTCTA
>DATIKD010000259.1:0-2128 GCA_035477965.1 Dehalococcoidales bacterium
TGATAACCCCTTTGCCAGCGGCCAGGCCGTCAGCTTTGATTACCAGCGGACCTCCCATCTTTCTAACATAGTCTTTAGCTTCAGAGGGGTTGGCAAATGTCCGGCTTCGAGCGCAGGGAAGGCCGTTCTTAAGAAAAAGGTCTTTAGCAAAAGCTTTACTGCCTTCCAGTTGAGCCGCCGCCCGGCTGGGCCCAAAAATAGGTACATTTTGTTCTCGGAAATAATCCACAATCCCCATTACCAGAGGTGTTTCCGGACCCACAACTATTAAATCGATTTTATGTTGTTTAACAGCGGATGACAGCGCCGGAAAATCATCCGGCTTGATATTCAGGTTGACGGCCACTTTTGAGGTACCGGCATTTCCCGGTGCAGCAAAGAGGTTACTGATTTTAGGGCTCTGAGCCAGTTTCCAGGCCAGGGCGTGTTCTCGTCCGCCACTGCCAATTACTAAAACTTTCAAATCCTGCCTCCGGTTTATCCAGAAAGGAAAATAGTATAACTAAGATTCAGTAGTTACATTACCGTTAATTCTTAATTATGTTTCGAAAACAAACGTGTGACCCATATTCCGCACAGGTTTATTCAACCGGATACTAAATCATTCCCACTCTATGGTGGAAGGCGGTTTGGAGGTTATATCATAAACCACCCGATTGATTCCCGGCACTTCGTTTACGATGCGGTTGGAAATTCTGGCCAGCAGGTCATAAGGCAAGCGGGCCCAATCAGCCGTCATAGCATCATCACTGGTAACCGCCCGAACTGCACACAGGTAGCCATAAGTACGGGAATCGCCCATAACACCAACCGATTTGACATCTGTCAGCACAGCAAAACTCTGCCATAACTGACGGTAAAGCCCGGCGGCACGTATTTCGGTTAGCACTATATAATCCGCCTCTCTCAGCATATCAGCTTTGGCCTGGGTGATATTGCCAATAATCCGGATGGCCAGTCCGGGACCGGGGAAAGCTTGCCGCCAGACCATTTCATCCGGAAGTCCCAGTTGGGTACCCACTTTGCGGACTTCATCTTTAAACAATGAGCGCAAGGGTTCAACTAATTGCAACGACATATTGGCGGGCAACCCACCTACATTATGATGGCTTTTAATGGTTACGGCATTTGAGTCGGGGCTTGCGGCACTTTCTATAACATCCGGATAGAGTGTACCCTGCGCCAGAAAATCCACCTTACCGATTTTACGGGCCTCTTCTTCAAAAACACGGATAAACTCTTCACCGATGATTTTACGTTTAGTTTCAGGATCGGTGATGCCTTTCAACTGTTTTAAAAAACGAGCAGATGAATGGGAAAGTACCACATTCACTCCCAGGTGTTTATTGAATGTTTCAAAAGTCCGCTCTACTTCATATTTGCGCATTAAGCCGTGATCAACAAAAATGCAGGTCAATTGATTGCCAATAGCGCGATGAATTAATGTCGCTGCCACCGAAGAATCAACTCCTCCGGAGAGACCGCAAATGACTTTTCCATCACCCACCTGCTGTTTAATGCGCGCGATGCTGTCTTCGATAAAATTCCCGATTGTCCAGTCGCCCCGGCAGCCGCAGATGGTATAAAGAAAATTGCGCAGCATGATTTTACCTTCGGGTGTGTGGATAACTTCGGGATGAAACTGTAAACCATAAATGTTTTCGGAGTTACCCATGACCGCCACGGGCGAATTCTCAGTACGGGCCAGAGAACTGAATCCGGGCGGCAAACTCTCGATTCTGTCTCCATGGCTCATCCAAACCGTGACCGTCTCGGGTATATCTTTAAATAAATGAGCAACAGGTTTACTCAGATGCAGAACGGCATGGCCGTATTCTTTGTGAGCGCCGGGTGCGACTTTGCCGCCCATCTGATGAGTGATTACTTGCATTCCGTAGCAAATGCCTAAAACAGGTAAATTTTTGTCAAATACATAGGCTGGAGCAAGCGGGGCGCCTTTTTCATAAACACTGGCAGGCCCACCGGAAAGAATGAACCCTTTAGGGTTTAGATCGGCAATTTTTTCCCACGGAGTTTCGGGTGAAACCAGTTCACAATAGACCTGGAGTTCCCGCACGCGGCGGGCAATTAGCATACTGTACTGGGATCCGAAATCAATAATAACAAT
>DATIKD010000260.1:0-10007 GCA_035477965.1 Dehalococcoidales bacterium
GTGGGACCCACCCGCCACTATATCATGGCTATCCTCTCCAGGTCAGAAGCCCTGAATGGCGGCCAGTCCATGTATCTGTATTTACCGCCGGAACAGGTGGTTACCATTACAGATAAATAAATCACTGGAGGTAGTTGTGGCGGACGAAATAGTTTACAGGCCAATCGGGATCATTCATACGCCCTTTGTCCGCCAGGAAGACACTCCGATTCAGGGATGCTTCTCACCGGATAGTAAGTGCCGGGTAGAAGTTTTTCCGGAATATGCGGAAGGTCTAAGAGATATCGAAGGATTTTCTCATTTGATCTTGCTTTATCATTTCCATAAGGCACAAGGGTTTCAACTTCTGACCAAACCTTTTCTGGACAAGGAAAAGAAAGGCATCTTTGCCATCCGCTATTTTGCCCGTCCCAATGCAATCGGACTCTCCATCGTGAAATTGCTGAGAGTAAAAGATAACATCCTTGAAATAGGGGAAGTGGATATGCTGGATGGCACCCCGTTGTTAGATATTAAACCTTATGTACCCCAATTCGATATCAAAGACAAGGTTAAAGATGGCTGGTATCCAACCGCCAGCGAAAGATCTAAATACCAATCAAAAGAATAATTGGTCGCCTTTAACAGTTTTACAAAATCACGTCAGGTAAAGGCCTGAAGATACTATATCCACAATTTGCCATCAACCAGCCCCGCATGAATGTGCAGTATCCTGCCCGTTATTTAATACCCTCAGACTGTGATAACTTTGTAGAATCTGACTTTCTCAAATTAGTGTCCTGTTTGAATATTTCACAAGTGTTGTATCGCCTCCGGTGACATGTCCGGCTCTGTAGGGTAGAGAGCACCCCTGGCCAGGGGTGCTCTTTTTTTTTAGTTTCCAGATTAATCCTTGTAAGGTTCCGGCGGCGGAGGCTGGGGGATATTTATGCGGTCCTGGTGGTAGGGCATGTGAAAGGTAGTAGGTTTATCCGGACGGTTTTCCGGGTGCGCCGCGATGCTTCCGACAGATGGCGCCTCAATGAAACCTTTGTCCATAGGCGACATAAAGGTCTGGCGGTAGGCAAACTTCAATATTCTCCACTGGCCGTCCTCTTTGACATATTCCATATCATACTTACCCAGGCACATGAAAGGCGTCAGTTTGCCTATGCGCAGGGCACAGTAGCCATGGGAATGCCAGACCCCCCTGGCCAGAGTGCCATCCCGGTTAATTTCTATCACGGGATTGCAGGTCATGTGCAGGGCCATAAAGCCCACGGTAAAATGGGATTTACGGGCGAAAACAGTGTTCCAGAAGCGGGTAATGCTCTCTATATTGTCGTAGACCCCGCTATCCTCAATTTCCATGTTCACTCCCGGCGTGTGCTGAGCAAACAACAGAGGTATTTCCGATCTCATGCCGAAGTTGTAGTAATGGGAATAGAGCGACTGCAGCTTGCATATCTCAAGCTCGTCACGCGCTCTTAATCCGGCTTTCACCTGCTCCCTGAGAAGTTTGATTTCTTCTTCCATCTGCTGCAAAGGCATAACCATCTTTTCCCTCCTGATTTTAACTTTTCCTTAAATCAAAACACCTGCCGGTATAGCCCGCAAGATTATATTTATTAAAAAGGCCGCCCGCCCCTATGTCAAGCACCACAACCCCGGTCAGCTTACGAATAACCGGTTCCATGGTGTTCAATTGCTGCGCTTCCGGCCTGACCGGTCAGGTCAAGTGACAAATGCGCCGCCATTTGTTACATTTATCCTGAGGAAATCAAAATGAAAGATAAAAGCCTGGAAATGCTGGAATTCCCCCGCGTCAGGGAAATTCTGGCCGGTTACACATCCTTTGCCGCCAGTCATGAATTAGCCCTGGCGGTGCGGCCGCTGAACGATGCTGAATCGATTCTAAAATTATTGGCACGGTCGGCTGAAGCCCGTCATCTGCTTTCAATCGATCTGGATTTTTCCATTGGCGGCATACTTGACATCCGTAATGTTGTGATTGAAGCTGCACGCGGCAAGACCCTGGAACTGCAATCGCTGGTGGATATTCAAAGGACTCTCTCCGCAATCCGTTCACTGCACAACAAACTCAGCCGCATGGCGGATGAAGCCCCCCTGCTGGCTTCCATTAACAGCCGTATCGAACCATTGCCCCAGCTTGAAAAAGAAATCAACCGCTGCATTTCACCGGCCGCTGAATTGCTGGACAACGCTTCCGAGCGCCTGTCCGAACTCCGCCGCCTGATTAAAGACAAGCGTTCTCAGATTGTTCACCGGCTGGACGCCATATTGAAATCCCAGGAGACCGGCAAATACATCCAGGAGCAATTGATAACCGAGCGCGACGGCCGCTATGTTATCCCGCTTAAGGTAGAGATGCGGCGCGAACTGAAAGGCATCGTGCATGATATCTCCAATACCGGCGCCACCGCCTTCGTGGAACCCCTCGTGACTATCGATATGGGCAATGAACTGCGCGAGATGGTTATTGCTGAACAACACGAAGTGGAGCGGATTCTGGGCATGCTGAGCGCCGCTGTCGGCGATGAAGAAGCCGTTATTCTCATGAATCTTAAACTGGCCGCTGAAATCGACCTGGATCTGGCCAAAGCCCGTTTTGCCCACCGCTTTCACGCTGTTGAACCACTTTTAAGCGGACTTCAGAGGGAAGAAGAATACCCAGGCCCGAAGCACCGGGTGATCCGGCTGGTAAATGCCAGACATCCGCTTTTACAGGGCAAACCGGTCCCCATGACCATCGAAATGGGACAGGACTTCAAGGGACTGGTAATAACCGGCCCTAATACCGGCGGTAAAACCGTAGCTCTCAAAACCATCGGCTTGCTGGCTCTAATGGCTCAGGCTGGCCTGCCTATTCCGGCCGCACATGAAAGCAGTCTTCCGGTTTTTGATAACATTTTCGCCGATATCGGGGATGAGCAAAGCATTGAACAGACCCTCTCCACCTTTAGCTGGCACATGGGCAATATCGTGCGTATTTTGAAAGATTCCACATCCAACAGCCTGGTTCTGCTGGATGAACTGGGGACTGCCACCGACCCCGGTGAGGGCTCAGCCCTGGCCCAATCCATCCTCCTCCATTTTGTTAATCAAGGCACACTGGTGATTGCCACCACTCATTTCAGCGAACTGAAAGCTTTTGCCCACAGCACACCCGGTTTGCGCAATGCCTCGCTGGACCTTGACCCCATAACTCTGGCTCCAACCTACCACCTGACAGTGGGTTTGCCGGGCGGTTCGAACGCTCTTTCCATCGCGGCGCAGTTGGGCATCCCCCATGATATCATTGAAAATGCCCGCCGCAGGCTTAGTCAGAGTTCGCTGGAAATAGAGGCCCTTCTGGCGGATCTGAATGCCTCCCGCCAGAAACTGGAGGAAACACAGAATAGCATTCAATCGGATAAGGAGGCAGCTGAAAAACTTCGCCTTAAACTGGAAGATGAACTCCGCGCACTGAAAGAAACTGAGCAGAATATTCTGTATGAAGTCCGTTCACGGCTGGTGCGGGAGGGAGATGAGCTGCAGCGCGAAATCCGTGATGCTCTGTATGGGTTGAAAAAAACCCGGTCTCAGGAAAAAGTAGAGCAGGCCCAGAAAGCCCTTAACGCCCTGCGCGAACAGCTCAAAGGCCGCAATTGGAAGCCGGTTCAAAGCGGGCCGGAAAATCAGGCTGAGACTGCCTTCAAAGCAGGTCAAAAAGTGTGGCTGCCTGAGATGAACGTGCAGGGAGTAGTGGTGTCCGCTCCGGACAGCAACGGACAACTGGAAGTACAGGTCGGCAGCACCAAAATCAGGATGTCCCCTGAAAACCTGGAGAAGGCCAAAGCCGCTCCTCCTCTGCCTCAATACGCCAGTTCCGGCAGCAGCTTACCCAGCCGGGTGGCAGCCCTGGAACTGGATTTGCGGGGACGCCGGGCAGATGAAGTGGAGTACGAACTGGATGCCTATCTGAATGATGCCAGCCTGGCCCATCTTCTGCAGGTCCGTATAATTCACGGGGTGGCTACCGGCACCGTGCGCCAGATCGTGCGGGCTTTCCTGGTCAAACATCCGCTGGTACAATCGTTCCGAGCCGGGAAAAAAGAGGAAGGCGGTGACGGCGTAACAGTGGTGACGTTATAAATGAGACGGGTAAAAGCAGACAGTCTGATTACGGAATAACACCGCCGCCTCACAACCATCCCCGCCGGAGTGACCACAAAGAATCACTCCAAATCCATTCAATCTTCCTGGCCTTGGTTGAGAAAGTAAATTAAAGGAATGACCCGACCGGTGTAAAGCCAACTACCCCTTGACGGCTTTGAGGTAGCGGGCGTACTTTTCGAGCTGACTGATCACCCTGGCGGCTCGACGCGGGCTGGAGAACTCCGGTATTTTAAATTCCGGCAAAGGCGGCATGCCCGGCAAACCTACTGCCGGCAGATTTATGAAACGCAGTAAAATCAGCGGTTTTCCGCTCTCAGCCACCTTGTTAACCAGGAACTCACGCTGATTTTTAACTGACAGGTAGAGGGCTTCAAGCTGCTGGCGACTCAAGCTGCCGGCCATCTCCGGAGGAAGCATCATGGGCGGCATCAGCGATATCACCACATCTATATGAGGGTCTGCCATCAGAATTTCCAGGCATTTATCCGCCAGTTGGTGTTCTCCCATGGACCTGACACCCACCAGGTCCACCGGATTGCCGTGCGACCAGCGGTGAGGCAGGATGCCATTCAACTTTTCCATGGTCTCTCCGGACAATTGAGCAATCTCCAGACCTTCTTTTTCACAGGCTTCAGCCGTCACTACGCCGAAACCTCCGCCCATGGTCAATATGCCCACCCGCCGGCCGCCGGGCAAAGGTGAATTGAGCAGTCCCAGGACTATATCACAAAGTTCATCTTCATCCTCAGCGCGTATCACTCCGCTTTGCTTGAAAGCAGCGGAATAGATGGCGTCCGAACCGGCCAGTGCTCCCGTGTGGGATTTGGCGGCCTGACTTGAGCCTCCGGTGGTCCCGGTTTTTATGACCACTACAGGTTTAACCGGTGTTATTTTTTTAGCCAGCTCAAAAAAACGGCGGCCTTCTCTCAAACCCTCGATGTATCCGGCAATCACACGGGTGGATGCATCCTGCCCCAGATACTCCAGGTAGTCCTCAAAGTGCAAGTCCGCTTCATTGCCGGTGCTGACTAATTTGCTCAGACCCAACCCGCGGTTGGCGGCCATTTGCAGGATTGTGGCTCCCAGCGTCCCGCTTTGCGTAATCAGAGATAAACCACCGGGTCCAATACGGTTAATCATCCCCGCACTGGCCACCCGGGTATGGGCGTCTCCGTGCCCCACACAATTGGGACCCACAAAGTGATATCCGGCCTGGCGGGCAACGGCTAATACTTCGGCCTGTAAAGCGATCCCGGCCTCGTCCACTTCAGCGAAGCCGGCCGAGATTATTACCGCCGCTTTGATTTTCTTCTGCGCGCACTGCCGCGCCACTTCCGGCACCAGGTCGGCCCTCACCACAATGACGGCCAGTTCCACCGGTCCGGGCACATCCAGAATGCTGGGATAGGAAGTTACGCCCTGAATTTCACTGACGGTAGGGTTAACAGCGTAGATCTGCCTTTGAGGATCGGTGGTTTTTGAAGCTAAAGCGGTACGCATGGCATCAAAACCCCAGGAACCCATCTGGTTATTGGCGCCAATGACCGCGATTGATCCGGCATTAAAAAGCGCTGGCCAGAATTCTTTTTTATCCGGCATTACGCTGAAGGCAGTCTCCATTATGTCTATAATTATAATGATAATCCGCGCATTTAGCGAATCGGCAGGTTCAGACAACCAGGCAAAAGCATATTACTGACCGATTTCAGGGCCGGCCTGGGAGAGGGCGTGACCATTTCAGGATGCTTCACAGCGCTCCGGAATGGCCTGAAACGTTTTTTCGAAGAATTGGCGGAATCCGGCTTTGCCCTGCGCCACATCCGGATTGTGCTGAATATAGTCATCCCTCATGATGCCGTCCAGGATGCCGAAATCATGGCTAACAAAAACGGTATTGATAAAAAGCTCAATGATGGTCTGGTTACGATCTGAAAGTCTCACAACAACTCTCCCGAACCGCGGGAGCCGGAAATAGAGAAGACACATCCGCTCCTTCCGGCTTTACACGGACTTTCAGGTTTCCCGATCTCAGACAGTTTACATTCTGAGGTTTACTTTTTAGGTTTAGTTATTTTTTTAGCTTTCTTTTCAATTTCAAGATTATAGTTGCTGCCCATGCCGGAGGTGAAATGGAAGATGGGCCGGTCCACTTTGTTGATCTTCAGAGGGCAATGTTTGGTGCCGGCCGGAATGAAAGCGATGAAGCTTTTCTTCAGGATGTTTTGCTGGCCGTCAATCCACAATTCCACCTCTCCGCCCAAATCATATGGTTTTTCCGGATCAACGCCGATGAAAGCGATGGCTTCGTCGAAAGGATGGGTGTGTTCCTTGACCGTTCCTTCCGGACCTTTGGTAGCCGGCCATTTGCCGGGCCAGAACCAGGCGGTCTCCATATAGAAGGCGCCTTTCATAATGGAATCATCCATGGCAATCAAGCGCATGCCTTCCTTGTCCGTAAAGTCCGGATTCCAGGGAGCTTTGACCATGTCAGATTGCACCAGTTCGGTCAAAAAATACTTTTTGTCTACCTTGGCTCTAGCCATTGTTCTTTCTCCTCTTCGTTTTTTTTATATGCCCGCCCGGATCGGCTTCAGCCAGTGTGCCGGCACCGGGCATGATTGCCATCTCAAGATGAGGATACAGGTATTTCTTCCAGGTCAGGGGGCCGTGCTTGACGCCCGCGGGAACAAAGACCGCCGATGTTTGTGAAACACTGAGGGATTGGCCGCCCACGCCAAATTCTATTTCCGCTCCCAGATTGTACGGGTGAGTGTAATCCGCCCCGAAATGAATGACAATTTCTTCAAAATCATGCCCATGCTCAAAGATATGGGGATTGGGCTCAGGCATGTCCCAGACCCAGCCGCCTTCAATATAGATATTACTGCCCGGTATCAGACTGTTGTTCACAAAAGTCATGGAAGAAGGTCCCTGACGGCCTTTTACCGGAGTGCCGGCCAGCACTTCATAAGCGGGCTTACGGACATGAAAGCGTGAGTAATCTTCAATAGATGCTTTTCCGGATTGAGAAGCCGGACCAGCCTGATATTCACCTTTACCGATTCCAACCGCAATGATGACGTGGGGTTTCATCACTTTTTTCCAGGTTGAACGGCCGTGCGGCACGCCGGCCGGTATAAAAACTGAACCAGTTGAATTAACACTGAGTTTCTGACTGCCCACTGTCAGATCAACTTCAGCCCATAAATTTTCGGGGTCGCGGCAATCTCCGCCGATAAAAAGCAGGACTTCATTGTAGTCATGGGTGTGCAATGGCGTAGGCGGATTAGGTTCAGGTATGCCGGTCACCCAGGCAAAACGGATGTTATAAGCCGCTTCCTTGACCTGAGCGCTGCTCATCAACTGCATCGCCGGAGAAGTCATGTTCAGGACAGCAGGTCCGTCAGTTTTGCGCCAGGGTTTATCTACCAGAAAGCGAGTATAGTCGGTTTGCGGCATTCAGCACCTCCAGGCTCAGCGTCGTTTTCTATTTATTTTGAATATAAGAAGTGTTGTTTCCGGCTTCAAACATGATAATCGGAGTATCGATGCGCTTCAGAACAACGGGGCAATGGATAGTCCCCCGCGGGATAAAAACATAGCAGGTATGGGTCAGTGTCAGTACTTCGCCTGCCATATGGAAATCAATCTCACCGCACAACTCGCGGGGATAGTTGCGGTTAGACCCCGCAAACCCGATTATTTCATCAAAATCATGGGCATGCGGCAATTCAATGCTGACCGGGCCGTTGCCGGTCAGGCCCCACAGCCATTCACAGCCGCAGAAAAAAGCACCTTTTAGAATGGAATCCTGAATTCCCAGCAGCAGAGTCTGATCAACCGTCCTGCCTTCCCGCCGCTGATCTTCCATCGCTTTGACATACTCCGCCGGCAGAGGCGGCATCATATCTTTGTCAACCACATATTTTTGATAAGCCGATTGTGTCATATTTTCTCTCCTGAGCGAAAAATTAACTAAAGTGTCCGGGCGGCTTTCGAACCGGTGCCAACGGCATCCGCAATCAATAAGGGTTCCTGGCAGTCTCCCACTGCTGCGACCTCAGGCACTTTCCCCTGCAGGCTTTTCAACAATTCCAGGTTGGGTTTTAGGGGCAGGGCCGGAATGATGCTGTCGGCTGTCAGTACTTGTTTCTTACCCTCTTTATCAATAAAGGTCAGCCCTTCGTCAGTTATCTCGACAAATTCCTTGATGCCATTAATCAGCCTGACTCCCTTCTTCTTGAACCACATGAAAAGATGGTTCTGCAGGACGTCAATCATCCCGGTACCGGCCACCGGTGCGATGTCCACAATGGTCACATTACGATTACGCCAGGTTAAAAATTCGGCCAGCTCACAGCCCTGTATGCCGCTGCCGATAATTACCACCTTTTTGCCCACAGGCATATAGAATTTAGTCAGCCAGCGCAAAGTCCGAATGCCGAAAAAACGGGAGAAAAATTTAAGTTTGGTGTGCAGGCTGGACCCGCTGATAACTTTTTTGTTCTCAATACCTTTAATCGCCGGCAGGACAGCCGCACCTCCGGTTGCCAGGATTACAGAATCCGGCTTCAGGGCCAAAATATCCGCCGGTCCGGCGGTCTTACCCAGGACAGTTTTAACACCCAGTTGTTTCAATTGCCTTTCAAAATAGGCCGTAATCAGAGGCAAATCTTCCAGGTCAGAGCCTTTGACAACGGCAGCGATGGTCATCAGCCCACCCAATTTGGCTGATTGTTCAAAAAGGGTTACCTCGTGGCCGCGAACGGCAGCTACCCGGGCGGCTTCCATCCCGGCTGGTCCTCCGCCCACTACCACTACTTTCTTCTTCTTCTCAGCCTTCTCAAGACTGACCAGCCCGGTACCCATCAGGGCATTAATACGACAGCGTCTGGAGCCCAGGCAGTTTTCACAGGCTGTACAGGGTGCAATATCTTTCAGGCGGCCTTCTCTCACCTTGTTGGGCAATTCAGGATCAGCCTGCAGACGGCGAGTCATGCCGATAAAGTCAGCCCGGCCGTCGCGGACGATGCTTTCGCCCATCACCGGGTCCAACCTGCCTACCGTAATGACCGGAATAGAGACTACTTTTTTCATATTGGCAGCAAAATTAACGTTAGCGCCCGCCCCGCGCCGGCTGTAGTCATATTCCGCCGGAAATGATTCCAGAGGAATTGGCGGCTCAGGCCAGAATAAAACGTCCGGCAGGTAGGCGCCCACATGGTAGCCCATCCAGTGATTTCTCAGTTGAATTGCATCCGCTCCCGCATTCTGCAAAATTCGCCCTATCTGCCGGCTGTAATCAGGAGTCATGCACTGCCGGTCATCCACTCCTACCACTTGTCCCACTTCCAGACCGTTGATGCAAACTGAAACCGGAAAATCATTACCCAGGCGTTTTTTAATGCCTTTAATGATGTTGGTCACGAAGCGGGCCCGGTTTTCCGGATTTCCACCGTAAATGTCCGTTCGCCGGTTCCAGAAAGGCGAAAGGAAATTATGTCCCAGGTGACTGCTGGCAGCATTGATGTCCACGCCGTCAAAACCGGCCTTTTCGGCCCGCACCGCCGCGCTCACGAATTTTTCAATTTTTTCTTCAATTTCGGCAATGGTCATGGCGTGCGGTACTTCATTATGAAAATCGTTTTCGGATTTAACCGTCACTGCCGAAGCGGCGACGGCCTGGCCGGCGAAAAAGGGTTCAGTGCCGAATAGGGTGCGCTGCCACGGCCCGTCATGGTTCATCTGCATGAAAGTGGGGCATCCGTGTTTGTGAATCACTTTAACCAGCTCCGCCAGTCCGGGAATGTATTTATCATCATCAATACGGTAGCGGTCCGGCCAGCGGG
>DATIKD010000261.1:0-2182 GCA_035477965.1 Dehalococcoidales bacterium
AAAGCGAATTCCCCCTTCAAAATAGCGGCCCGTATTTTATCCTCAACTCCGGGAGCAGGAGGCATCGCCCCCCAATCTTCCCAACCCTGTATCGGATAGGGCAATCTTTTGCCATTGGCATCCACCAGCGGAACATTCTCATAACTGGCATCACCTGCTCCGGTATACCATTTATGCTTGTGGCCGGTAGCGATGCGCAGTACGCCGTTGTTCTCCATCAGCGTTAGATTCGCTCCGGCTTTCCAGGCCATGACAGTGCCATCGCCGGTGGTGGTGCGAGACATCATATTGGAATAGCCGGCCAATTCGGTATTCATCATCCAGATAGAACCAGACCCGGCCGTAGCCAGAATAGTCGCTTTAGCTTTAAAAACCATAAATTCACCGGTGCGATTATTGAAACCGGTGGCTCCAACCACCCGTGTGCCCTGTTCACCTTTTTCGTTCAGCAGCCCGGTCATCATTACTCGGTCAAAGATTTTAACTCCCAAACGCTGGCATTCTTTCTTCAAAGCCGGTTTAAAGGTGGAGCCCCAGACACGGATAACCACATTATTCAACTTGTCAGGATTATATGATTTAGTGGGCGGCTTGGGTTTTTCCGGCGGCGGCAGGTAGCTGTGAATTTTGGTGTAACGGGGAGAGATCATGAATTTGGTCTTTTCATCTCTTCCTTCAGCGCCTTTGTATTCTCCCTCATTGTCTCTGATTTTACCCCCCATCTGTTCCATTTCCAGCAGGGTATCAAAGTCCTCTCGATTTTGAATCTGAAGGCCAATGCCGTTGCAGTATACGCGTTCGGCCATATGCTCGGCCCATTCGTCCGGGTCAACATTGGAAAGCGGATTAGCCGGGGCGTTGCACCAGTGGTCACAACCCGGTCCTCCGGCGCCGCTGCGGATTGTATCACCCTTTTCCGCCAGCGCCACACTTAATCCCTCCCGGGCCGCGGCGATGGCCGCCCAACAGCCTGCGATTCCACCCCCAACCACCAGCACGTCAACAGCGATTTCCTGTTCCTGGTTATAGAGGGTTTTATAGGGCCAGTCAGGGGCTTTACCTTTTTCCATAAAATATTCATGCCATACAGTCAACTGTCTACCTCCTTTTTGAAACAAGCTTTTTAGTTAGGGATTATTTGAAGCTAATTCTTGAAAATCGAAAAAGGCTAATTTAAGGTACGGTTGCCGCCTGTTCCTGTTCGCCTGTCCAATACGATATTATGTTAATTAATTATCTCAGGTAGCTGTTCAGCGATAATATTCCGTCTGGGTAAATATCTATATACTACGGCGAGAATTTATGTTATATTATCAATATTATATCATATGTGTCAATAGTAACTCCTTAATAATTCCGGCCAGAGACACATGTCAATGGCACATAAAGGGAGATAGACAGGCTATGAAAAAACAAGTTTCAACCGCAGATAAACTAGCCCTGGAATTGCAGCCTTCAGACGAAACGGAGATCACCTGCTATGAACGCATCGCCCGCATCCTGATTTGTTTGAGCAACGGCCTGAGCAGTGTGACTGAAATTGCCCGGGAATGCAACATGAAAGTCCCGACTGTTCACAGGCTTTTAAAATCCCTCACCAAACCGCGTTTTACCACATATGATGCCGCCAACCACCGCTACTTCCTGGGGCCGCTGATCGTTCAGGTGGCTTCTAACGCTTCCACCAACCATCAGTATTTGCGGATGTGTTCCCTCAAAGAGATAAAAGGACTTTCCGACAACTACGGCGAAACTATTTCTTTAACGGTGTTAATCGGGACTGAATTTACCCAAATCACCAAAATCACCAGTAAACACGAATTGATAGTTCAGGGGCTGGGCGAAGTATTTTTGGTAAATTCGGCAGTCTTGCCCTTCGGGGCCACTCAAAAAGTTTTACTGTCTCAGTTGGTGGATACTGATCTGCGTTTGATGTTGCACAGTATCAGCCAACAGGACCAGCGCCCTCTGAATATTGAGGCAATGGTTACCGAAATAATGAATATCAGAGAACAAGGTTTCGCCGTCAGCAGCGGTGAGAGAATACCCGGGGCCACCTGTTTATCCTGCCCGGTATACAATTATTACTTTCCATCCGCTTTAAGCATTATCGGCCCCAGGACACGCCTTTCCAAAAAGACCGCCAGCTTGCTTAAAGCGTTAAAGGAGAGTGCCGCCAAAA
>DATIKD010000262.1:0-7575 GCA_035477965.1 Dehalococcoidales bacterium
AAGAAATCTGCCTGTTGATACATAATCCTTTGGAGCAACTACTGAGCGACCTGCAAAAAGAAAGAATATGTGCACAAATCCGGACGCTTAAACTGGTTGGCTTCAAAGATGGAATATTGAAGATAAAGTGTTACAATCAACGGGCTTCACTACGCGGACGCAAATTCGATAATACTCTGATAGAGTTGGGGTGGTATACCTACGATTATGATCCGGAGTACGCAGAATATGGTAAAAATCAGATGTGGGGGCACAATAATCCTCTGATCGTTGCGCATCTGAAAAATGAAGGTCAATATCTTGGTAAAATGTTTGATAGAGTTTTTGACTCTCTCTGGAACGATACCAGCAACCCCTCACTGCTGGATGTCTGCACCAAACAATGTCGGTTCTATCGAGAGGGGGGCAAGACAGGGGAAGAAAATCAGTTTTGTTCAGTATCGAAAGAGTGGCTCAAGAAGGTCAGCGGTTAAATTTTCCCCCTGGTTTTATTTTTATATTGGCAATTTTGATTTTAAATTCAAATGTCTTGTTTCTGTCTTTTAAACACGGTAGCCCACCATTTCATTAATTGGCTTCAAAAATGGTTCGTTTTAGCTCTGCTGTCCCCAAAATACCTATCAATTTGAGCCTGATTTTGGTTCGAGCCCATTTCCTTTTCCAGTTTGTCTAAAAAATCTTCCTGCTGGCCTTAATTCCCGCCGAACATTTTTTCTAGAAAAGGGAGGTGTTTATCCATCGGGCCGGTCCCTCCATTATTTCCGGCCGTGTCCTGGTTTTTTACTGGTGATATGGCTGTTGATACCTCTGATGTGTTTTAGCCTTTGGGTCGTTATCTGCGAACTGCGAAAAAGGTGATGTCCAATTCCTTTCATAAATCTGGGATAATCTCTATAATATGTTTAAACAATTGCCAAAAGCCTGTGTGGAAAATCAAGAGGGAGTCCAGCAAATGATCTTAGAAAGCAGGGGAAAATCGATCGTTGAACCGGAAAGAAAAATCAATATTCTTAAAGAAGTTGATGTACTGGTAGTTGGTGGGGGCGTGGCCGGAGTTGCCGCGGCCGTCGCGGCGGCGCGGAACGGGGCGAACACCATCCTGATAGAGAGATACGGGCACCTGGGGGGATTAGCCACCGGCGGATTGGTACTTGTCATCATGCCAATGAGTGACGGTACTAATAATCTTCAAATAGCCGGCATCTGCGGTGAAATCATTTCCAGGCTGGACGCCTACCAGGGATGCATTCATCCCAGAAAAGAAGATCTCGGCTCCAGCGAAAAAACGCTTATCGATTACTGGCGCAATTACCCTTTTTGCGTCGTCAACAATCATATAGTAATGAGCGCGCCTTTCGACCCGGAGATACTCAAACTGGTTTTAAATGATATGGTAGAAGAATCTGGGGTTAGCCTCAACCTTCATTGCTGGGGGTGTCAGGCGATCGTTGAAGGTAACACCGTGAAAGGCGTGATTTTTGAAAGCAAACAAGGGCGACATGCCGTTCTGGCCCGGGTTACCATAGATACTACCGGAGATGGAGACGTTCTGGCCACAGCCGGAGCGGATTATATCGATACCATAACTGATGAACTTAGAGCCCACATGGCCCTTCCGTTCAGGTTGGGCGGCATAGACTTTCAGGCTTTTGGAGATTTCCGCAGATTTCACCAATCTGATTTCCTGGAACGCATGAAAGAACTTGGCCATCAACTTGGACTGAAGGGACCGACCTCATCCAATTATTTCCTGCTGCGTTATTCGCAACCGGATGCAGCATGGGTTAACAATAGCTTCGTTAATCACAGCGGATTAAAGATTGAAGACCTGACTCGAGTCGAGGTTTCAGGCAGAAAAAATGCCCGGACTTTTTACGAGTTTTATCGCAAGAACATCCCCGGGTTTGAGAAGAGCTACATCATGGATGTGGCGCCGCAAATTGGTGTGCGCTGCAGTAGAAGGCTGATAGGCCAATATGTCATCGACCATAAAGAGTTAATGAAAGGCGTGATATATCCCGATACTATCGGCGTTCTTCCGGACCATCATCACACCTGTTCACCCGATCATCCGCATTGGCATATCCCCTATCGTTCACTGGTATCCCGCAACCGGGAGAACCTGCTGGCTGCAGGGCGGCTGATTTCCGCGGATGCTGCGGCCAACGAACTTCTCAGGCCGATCCAGGGTTGTATTATGATGGGCGAGGCAGCCGGCACAGCGGCGGCTCTGGCCGTTAAATCCGGCGTACATCCTGGAAACGTAGATATAAAAATGCTGCAGAGGCAGCTTCTCAATCAGGGTGCTCTTCTGGAGGGTGTGCCTATCTAACGATTTATTGCCCTGGAGATTGTAATCCTGGAAATAACACAGAAAAATATTTTACTTTACGGAGACTTGGATGTCAGAACTTTTTAAATCCTTTAAGATCAATGGAATGATTGTAAAAAATCGTTTTGTCCGCTCGGCGACTGTGGATAATCTGGGTGAAAAACTCAAGGTTAGTCAGAAACAAATGGACTTTTACCGTGAACTCACAATCGGAGAGACCGGCCTGATTATCTCCAGCGGGCTTTTCCCCAGCCTGGATGGATGGGCTGCCCCCGGCCAACTGGGACTCCATGACGATTCGATGATACCGGAGCTAGCAAAGCTGGTTGATACTGTGCACCAAAACGGCGGGAAAATAGCCGCACAGTTGATGCACGCAGGCTGGTTCGGCAACCCCGGTCTAAACGGATACGAGGTAGTTGGTCCAACGGCAATGGTCAACCCGGACAATAACCTGAAGGTAAGGGCTCTCTCCAGTGATGAGGTCCACGAACATGTTGAGGATTTTGTCCAGGCTGCCAGGCGAGCGGCTGAAGCCGGATTCGACGCGGTCCAGATACATGGGGCGCACGGCTGGTTTGTAAGTATGTTTCTCTCTCCGGTCACCAACTTACGCCAGGATGATTGGGGGGGCACACCGGAGAAACGGGCAAATTTTGTCACCCGGATAATCCGGGGGATAAGGCAAATCACGGGGCCTGATTTTCCAATAATAATTAAGCTGGGTCTCAAAGATTATCACCCCAGGGGAAAAACAGTAGATGAAGGAATTGCTTCCGCGCTAGCGTGTATTCAGGCAGGCCTGGATGCGGTGGAGATCAGTGAAGGAATAGAAAAGACACCTTTCCATCATATTCGTCCAGACGCCAAAAACCCGTACTACCTTGATGAATGCCGCGTAGCCCGGAAAGCTATCTCTAAACCATTGATCCTGGTTGGAGGTATGAGAGAACTGGCAGATATTCGCGATGTCGTCGACGGGGGACTGGCTGATGCTGTCTCAATGTGCCGTCCTTTTATTATGGACCAACACCTTGTCCAAAAATTCCGGCTCGGTTTGATTTCCAAATCAGACTGTACATCGTGTAATCAATGTATTCAGGCAATGCATCATGGAAAGCTGCACTGTGTTTTCAACGAAGGCCTGATTAACTTCTAATTCAATTGACCGCCATCAAAAAACAGCAGCGTAAATCAAATGGTACGGCATCAATCATAATAGGCATGGACATTATGACATTATCTGAAACAAAGACTACTCTCTCCTCCGGAACAAACACCGCAGGCTCCCATTTTGATAAAGATTTCTGCGGGCCTGGCCTTGGGACGGGATCAGGCCGTTTCAAGAACCCATTTTTCTGGCAAGTAAGCTAACACAGCATTAATGGTATCCAGTAATTGTTACTTCCTAAGCCTTCTTTTATTGATTTCATTGTTCTTGATTCGCGTCTTCTTAATAACGGGATGCCTTTTGAATTTGTATTCATTGGGTACTCATATCAACTTCATTTCTCGCAGAGCGCGCTTGACCTCAAGTTTTTCTTCTGCCGTCAGTTCCTCAACAGGCAATTCTGCTGAGTGATACGCGCCTCCGGTTAGGCCGACAAGAATCATAGCGTATTTTGCGATGGTAATATATGTAGTAGTAGCCCGCAACCACTCCGGAAAAACAGAGATGGACTCGCGGCGGTTTGATATTAAAGAGGAAACTTTAAGTAGCGGTAGTTCCCTGTTCAAAGCTTCCATTGCTTTATTAAAATCGCCGGATTCGACGGCTTCGTAAACTGCGGAAGGCAATTCAGGAGCGTAATTGCCGATAGTATTGACGAACCCGCGATATTTTTTCCCGTAGGCAGCTGCCGCTATGTATTCCACCTCTCCTAAACCATTGAGCAGCACCATGTCATCCTGGTCGATAGTCGCGGCTTTCCAGAAGTAACTGGCTGCTGTCGGTGAATTATCCTTACAGGCAATGATGTTATCTATTCCGGCCAGCCTTGCCATCAGATCTGGAGGAATCAACAGGCCAGTGACATCCGGATTGTTATACGCGACAATGCCGATATTTACTGCCCCAGCAATTGTTTGAAAGTATTTATATGTTCCTTCTTTACTGGCATGATTATAAAAAGGGCCTACTACAAGCGCACAATCAGCCCCGACTTCCCTGGCGTACCGGGCCATTTGTATTGTGAGACCGGCGGAGGCCTGTGACACACCGGCAATTACCGGCAACCTGCCGGCAACCGTCTCAACTGTAGTTTTAATGACCTGTTTCTGTTCTTCAACTGTGTTAGCATAGAATTCACCGGTGCTGCCATTTGTCAGGAGAACTATGTCTTTGCCTTTTTTGGCAAAATCAAGTATAAACCTGGTGTTCTCTTTCAATCCCTCAATGTCTATATTACCGTGAGCTGTGTAGGGGCATAACTGTACAATGACACTGCCTTTTAGCTTTTTCTTTACATCGGGAAATAATCTGCCCATTTGGTTACCTCCCTGAATATTTGAAAATCACTATATTTTACAATAAATATTGATATTACTATAATTGTACATATCCTTAACCTCCGGAGGACTGGATTTTATGAAAATCACCGGCTATAAATCATTTGTCGCGAGTACGCCCTGGAGAAACTTAACCTACATAGTTTTGGAAACAGACGAAGGTATATCAGGTATTGGTGAAGCCAGGGTCCTGGGAAGAACCAATTCCGTTCTGGAACTGTTACGGGAAACAGAGCACCATTTTATTGGCCATGACGTTTTTGATATTGAAGGTTTGTACCAGAAATACACCCTCCTGGATTTTGATAAAGCGGGAAGTGTGGCTATCACAGCCTTTTCTTTGCTGGAAATCGCATCATGGGACTGTATAGGGAAAAAGGCCGGTTTACCGGTCTATAAACTCCTGGGAGGAAAAGTATTAAAAGGCGATAAACCGGTTCGGGCAATTCCTGCTTATGCCAATGGCTGGTATCGGGTCGAACGGACGCCTGACGCATTTGCCGAAGCCGCCAAAAAGGTAGTTGAAAAAGGCTACAAAGGGCTTAAATTCGATCCTTTCGGCGCCGGCAACCTGGAACTGAGCCGGAAGGAATATGCTAGATCGATCGCAATAATCGAAGCTGTTCATAGCGTGCTGCCGCAGGACGCTCAGATGTTTATAGAAATGCACGGCCGGTTTGCGCCGCACCAGGCAATTGAGATAGCCAGGGACATTGAAAAACTCAAGCCTGGGTGGATCGAGGAACCATGCAGGCCTGATGACCTCGGCGCTCTAGCGGAAGTGAAGGCGCATACCACCATCCCGATTGCCACCGGAGAACGTTTATATACGCGGGCGGAATACCGCGAGTTGTTTGAGCGCCGATGCGCAGATATCATTCAGGTCGACCCTACGAACTTCGGTCTGCTTGAAGCCAAGAAAGTGGCTGCCAACGCGGAAACTTATTCCATGATGGTGGCGCCCCATAATGTAGGTGGAATAATCTCGACCATGGTCGGTATACACCTGATGGCAGGTTTGAGAAACGGGAAAATTCTGGAACATTTTAATGACTTTGTGGATACAGAAGTAAAAAGTATCGGCTCTCCCTACCCTGTCCTCAGTGACGGGTGCTTTCTGCTAGCTGAGGCGCCAGGCTGGGGGGTTGAACTGGACCTGGATTATTTTAAAAAGCACCCTCCGTCAAAAACAGAAAAAGGCATCATTAAGGACTTCGGCCTTGATATGTTCCGCGATGCTAACTGGCAGAAACGCGCCGGACAGCGAATCTAAAACCCAAAGGAACACAAAAATTTTGATGACCGGTTTATTGTTAAAACCGGAAAAGGATACGGAAATGGAGAAAGATTTTAATGTGGTCTATCCTAACCCTACGCCCCCAGGAGTTATACTTGAGAAAAACATCCGCGCTTCCATGCGTGACGGCGTGAAATTGGCTGTGGATATCTATAAGCCGGCTCAGGGAAAAGGCCCCTGGCCGGTGATTTTGGCTTATTCCGCTTTTCCCAAGGAGAGAATTTTCGAAAGCGCCAAACCATCTTTTTATTGCGCTCAAGGTTACGTATGCGTGCAAGCCAGCGAGCGAGGAATCGGATTCAATCAGGGTGAATTCAGCATGCACGGCAGCCAGGCGGCTCAGGACGGCTATGACCTGGTTGAATGGATTGCTGTGCAATCATGGTGCAACGGGAATGTGGGGATGATGGGGGCATCCGGCTACGGCGTAATGCAGTGGTTGACAGCACCCTTGAATCCTCCCCACCTCAAATCTCTGGTCGTGCTGGGCACCACGGATAACTACCGGGGATTATGTTACCCCGGAGGCGTGCTGCGCAAGCCCTTCGTTCTGAACCTGGTCTCCGGGTTCACCCAGGCAGCGCTATGGCCGGGTCCGGTACCCGGTAAAGAAATGCCCATGAATATTGTCGCCGGAATTTTGGGACATACGGAAGACGGGCCTTTCTGGTGGGAACACGGCGGCGGCTGGACACGTGTAAACAAAATACAAGCACCGGTTTTGAATATCGTCAATGCACCCAACCGTTTGCATGCCATTTATCACTTGAGGTCGTATGTAGATATCAAATCACCGAAGAAACTTATCGTTACTCCCTGGACTAACGAAAACTACCAGCCATGGATTTTTGAAACGACTGCGTTCAATATGCATATCCTGCGCTGGTTGGATTATTGGTTAAAGGGCATCAATACCGGCATTATGGATGAGCCGGAAGTAGCTATCTATGATAATGGTACAGGAACCTGGCGCTACGAGAATGATTACCCTTTGAAGCGTACCAATTGGCAGAATTTTTACCTGCACTCCGGCACGATAAATCACACACTGCCTTTGGCAAATGAACCGCCTGATACTTACGAAAATACCAGCCTGAATACCGCGATGCTGGCTTCATATGGCATCAGTTCACCGGCGCCCGCCAAACCCAATTATATTACATATCTGTCTGATCACCTTTCGGAGGATTTGAGGGTATGTGGCCCGGTCAGTTTGACGCTTTATGCTTCGACTACGGAAGAGGTCACCAGTGACTGGTCTTTTTTTGTGAAAATTGGAGAGATGGTGCCGGAAGGCGTCCCTCTTAACCCCGTTACCGGCCAACCGGAGATTAAACCTGAAGCCAATGACCAGTTTGTACCAAAAAATGTCCATATCTGGAGTTGGGGCTCACTCAAAGCCAAGTTCAGGGAGGTCAATCAGGAATTGTCATACCCG
>DATIKD010000263.1:0-4272 GCA_035477965.1 Dehalococcoidales bacterium
TCCCAAAAAGACTTCCATTGAGAGGACCAATTGCCTGGTAATCTGGGGTAACAGCCCAACTGAGTCCATTCAAAGGGCTTCAGCCTGGATGCTGGAACGCCGCAAAGACCGCCCCTTGCATATAATCGTTATTGATCCACGCCGGACCCGGTTCGCCGAAATGGCGGATATTCACCTGCAGATCAGGCCGGGTACCGATACTGCCCTCGCATTAGGATGGGCTAATGTCATCATAAACGAAAACCTTTATGATCCTGTTTTCGTCCAGAAATGGACAGTCGGATTTCCCCAGTTGGTGGAAAGAGTTAAAGATTATCCTCCTGCCAGAGTAGCTGAAATAACCGGTCTGACCGAAGAACAGATAGTACAATCCGCCCGCCTGTATGCCGCCTCCAAACCGGCCTGGATAATTGGCGGCCTGGCGCCGGACCAGATTGGATTGAACGGCACCCGGGTTGAACAGGCCTGTGCCATTTGCCAGGCCTTGACCGGCAACCTGGATGTTCTGGGCGGCAGCATGATGCCCGGCCTCGGACCGCGCACTGAAAAAGGAGCCTTCATCCGTGATTCAGTGCTGGAATTGCGCGATAAGCTTCCGCCGGAGCAAAAAAAGAAACAGATCGGTTCAGACCGGTTCAGATTGATGACCTATCCAGGATTTGAATTGACCGCCGCCCCGTATGAGAAATTTTACGGCGTACCGGCGCCTGCCATTCACCGCATGGGGGCCAGCGCCCCTTTGCTCTGGCGCGCTATTTTGACCCGCCAGCCCTATCCCGTTACCGCCATGATTAGCTGGGAAAGTAATCCTTTACTGTGGGCGGCCAACACCCAAATCGTACATTCTGCCATGTCCAGTCCCAATCTGGAGTTGTATGTGGTCCTGGATTTTTTCATGACACCCTCAGCCTTAATGGCTGACTACGTCCTGCCGGTAGCCAGTTGGCTGGAACGAGACTATATTGATACCATAGAAGATTTTGCCGATTTCGCCGTAGGCGGTGAAAAAGCGGTTGAGCCCCTGGGTGAACGCAAGGAAGATTATTACTTCTGGCGTGAATTGGGACGCCGGCTGGGGCAAAAAGAATACTGGCGCTGGGAAGACTCCAAAGCCATGATGATCGAACGGCTTAAACCGACCGGGTTGGATTTCTCGGAATTTATCCAGACTGGTTGTCTTATGAATCCTCCCGTGGAAAAAAAGTACGAAAAATACGGCGGTTTCGCCACTCCGTCCGGCAAGTTCGAGTTTTATTCCTCTATTTTGAAAGAGCTGGGATATGATCCCTTGCCTTTTTATGAAGAGCCGGCGGAGAGTCCGGTGCGTACTCCGGAAGTCGCCAGGCAATATCCTTTTATTTTAAACACAGGCGGCCGCTTTATGCCTCAACATCATTCTGAATTCAGGCAGATTGGCATCGGGATGAGAGAAAAACACCCCGACCCGCTGGTTGACGTAAATATTCTGGATGCGCAAAAACTGGATATTCATGAAGGCGACTGGATTTTTATTGAAACTCGCCGCGGCAGGATCAAACAACGGGCCAGAGTGAGCGACCGGATTCCGGCGGGGATAGTAAATACTGAGGCTAGCTGGTGGTTCCCCGAATTACCGGCTGAAGAACCCTCATTGCACGGTGTATGGGAATCCAATGCCAACGTGCTGTGCCTGGATGAACCCGATACCCTTGACCCGTTGACCGGCGGATGGCAGAGCCGTGCTTTGTTATGTAAAATATACAAAGCCTGATTTTCTGTTCAAACGAAGCTGCTGTTGAGGCAATTCAGATGTAGACACTCGAAATCTTGGCTACCGCGACAAGGTTTTATTCGTTGCTATTGACAATTCTCCAACCTGAGGGTTAAAGTGATTTCAAAGCCCCCGATTGGAGTTATACGTTATGTATTGTCGTAACTGCGGCCAGGAACAAACTGCCGCATCGGAGAATTGTCCCAAATGCAGCCAAAATCCCGGAACCGGCCTGACTTATTGCCGGGTTTGCGGATTTAAAGTAAATCCCGAATTGCCGCTGTGTCCCAAATGCGGTTCGAAAGTAGTTCCTCAAACCCAGTCTTCCGTCCAATTGAAGAAAAAACCGGCCAATCTGACCGCCAGGCTCAAATCAGCCAGCAATAAAACACCCTATCAACCGACGGAAGAGCCTGCCGGGTCTGCTGAGAAACAGGCTAAAAGCTCGGACGGAAAGGCAGAAAGCCCAGTAAGTGTTTCTCCCAAATCCAGGACCACTGTCAGCGTGCTGGCTATTTGTCCCGGCTGGCTGGGAATTGCCGGAATTCACCGGTTCTATCTGGGTAGAAAATTAAGCGGTATTATAATGCTACTCACGCTGGGAGGGCTGGGAATCTGGTCACTGGTGGACTTTCTAATCACCCTGATGGGGAAAATGAAAGACAAAGACGGAAAACCAGTCCTGACCTGGTAGGCGTGAAACCTTCTTATCTGGAAAAAGTCTGCCGATTTAGTTTATAATTAGCCTGTTAATTTACTCTTTCCGAGGTCGTTTTTGGACATCACCGAACTCAAATCAAAAATCAGCGCTGAAATAGATTCAAAAGCCGAAGGCTTGCGCGCTTTAAGCCGGCAGATTCATGCTAATCCTGAAATTGGATTCAGGGAAGTTAAAGCTTCCGGCTGGATATCGGAATACCTTGAACGAGAAGGTTTCGCGGTAGAAAGGAACTATTGCCGGCTACCCACCGCCTTCAAAGCCAGTTACGGCCAGGGTAAACCGGTGATCGGCTTCCTGGCTGAATATGATGCCCTGCCGGAAATAGGCCATGCCTGCGGCCATAACATCATCGCGGCGGCGGCTGTGGGAGCGGCTTTGGGAGCCAAAATAGCTGGCGGGTTGCTCAACGGTACCATACAGGTAGTTGGAACCCCGGCTGAAGAACTGTATTCAGGCAAAGCCATACTGGCTGAGCGCGGCGGCTTTAACCATCTGGATGCCGCCATGATGGTACATCCCGGCAACCAGGATACCGCCGTGGTTGAAGCCCTGGCTTGCCATACTCTCTATATCGAATTCTTTGGAGTAGCAGCCCATGCCGCCAGCGACCCCCAGGCCGGGACCAATGCTCTGGCTGCCATGATTTTGTCTTTCAACAACATCGATGCCTTGCGACAGCATTTGCCTCCTAAAGCGATGGTACATGGAATAATAACTGACGGGGGAGCGGCCGCCAATGTGGTTCCCGCGCACAGCGCCGGTAACTTTATCGTCCGGGCCAATACCCTGGCAACTCTGGAGATGGTCAAGCAAAAAATATTGAATTGTTTCAGCGCCGCCGCTGTTGCCACCGGCGCCAGATTGGAATACCGGTGGGAAGAGCACTATTACGCGCCTGTTTTGAATAATTTGACACTCTGCAAAGCTTATCTGCGCAACCTGCGCCAGTTGGGTCGTAAAATTCGTTTGCAGGATCCCAAAGAGGGTTTTGGCAGCACTGACTTCGGTAATGTCAGCCATCTGGTCCCCGGAATGCATGCTCAGCTTGGTATCACCGTCAAAAGCGCAGTGGTACATTCGCCCCAATTCGCTGAAGCAGCCATTTCCGCAACGGGTTTGGCAGCCATGCTTCAGGCCGCTAAAGGGCTGGCAATGACTGCGGCAGATTTGCTGGCCTCTGACTCATTGTTAAAAAAAGTGAAAGATGAATTTGCTAAAAAATGAAAGGTTCCGCTTTTCTATTATAATAAAAAGGGTATGGCGCAGTCTTTAAGGCTGAAGCAAGGGTTAATAACGGGATATGAAAATAGCAGTTGATGTAGCCGGCGGTGATTATGCCCCCAATGAAATTATTAAAGGGGCTATTCTGGCTTCCGAAGAATATGAGGTTGAAATTGTCCTGGTTGGCAAGAAATCCCTGATTCATGTGACCGCTGCCCGCAATCTAAAAAAACACGATATTACCATAGTCGATGCGGATCAAATTATTGAAAGCCATGAATCGCCTATGCGAGCGGTCATCAGCAAACCCAATTCCTCAATCGTGGTAGGCGTCAATCTCTTAAAGGAGGGCAAGGCTCAGGCATTTGTTTCCGCCGGAAATACGGGGGCCTTATTCGGAGCGGCCATTCTGAAATTAGGGCTGATGGAGGGAATCGATCGCCCGGCTATTTGTGCGATTCTGGATATTACCGGCGGCACACCTGTACTGTTAATTGACGCCGGCGCGAATGCGGATTGTAAACCCCATTTTCTGCCGCAGTTCGCCGAGATGGGCCATGCTTTTGCCAAAAAAGTAATC
>DATIKD010000264.1:0-14472 GCA_035477965.1 Dehalococcoidales bacterium
AAGCTTAATCCAGTTTCATTCAGAACTATTACAATTCGATTTGCACAACTTGTTGGTCTGCGTTATTATTGTTATTAGCAGTCTGACTAATAGACTGCTAAATGGTTAAAATAGATAAATAAATCAGGAGGATATAGCATGGTACTAAAATTACAGCCTCTGGCTGACCGGTTGGTAGTCAAACCCATCCAGAAGGAAGAGATGACCAAGGGCGGCATCTACCTTCCCGATACTGCCAAAGAGAAACCGCAGGAGGGCGAGGTCATGGCAGTTGGCCCCGGCCGGATGACTGAAGATGGCAAACGCATTGTCATGGACCTTAAAGTGGGCGACCGCGTCATCTATTCCAAGTACGGCGGCTCTGAAATCAAGATAGATGATGTCGAAATGGTTATTCTGCGCGAAAGTGATGTTCTGGCCAAGAGAAGCTGAAATCCGAACTGTCCGGAGCAATGACAAAATTGTTCCCGGTCGCAAGGTAAAAACTGGTTTACACCCTTTTTTACTGAAGGTAATTTTCTAGAAACTTGAAACAATAATTAAGGAGAATATTTAATATGGCAAAACAAATTATTTTTGGCGAAGAAGCCAGACATGCTTTGAAAAAAGGTATTGATACCCTGACTAATGCGGTTAAAGTTACTCTCGGACCTAAAGGCCACGCCGTAGCCCTGGATAAAAAATGGGGAGCCCCCCAGGTAGTGGATGATGGTGTCACCATTGCCAAAGAAATTGAGCTGCCCGATCCTTTTGAGAATATGGGCGCCCAACTGGTAAAGGAAGCCGCCACCAAGACCAATGACGCAGTAGGCGACGGCACCACCACCTCCACCATTCTGGCCCATGCCCTGATTACCGGCGGATTCAAGAACATCGCTGCCGGAGCGGATAACATGGCTCTCAAAAGAGGCATTGAGAAAGCTACCAAAGCCATCATCGAAGAGCTGAAAAAGAATTCCACCGAAGTGAAAGGCAAAGAGCAGATAGCCCAGGTGGGCACCATTACTGCCAAAGATACCGAAATCGGCACTCTGATTGCGGATGTCATGGAGAAAGTCGGCAAAGACGGCGTCATCACCGTTGAAGAATCCAAGGGTACTCAATTTGAAACTGAATTTGTTGAAGGTATGCAGTTTGATCGCGGGTATTTGAGCGCTTATTTCGTCACCAATGCCGACCGCATGGAGACAGTTATCGAAGATCCCTACATCCTTATTACGGATAAGAAAATTTCTGCCATTAACGATATCCTGCCGGCACTGGAGAAAATCCTGCAGGTTTCCAAGAACCTGGTGATTGTGGCTGAAGATGTGGAAGGCGAAGCCCTGGCTACGCTGGTAGTCAACAAGCTGCGCGGCACCATCAATGTTCTGGCGGTCAAAGCCCCCGGTTTTGGCGATAGAAGAAAAGCCATGCTGGAAGATATGGCCATCCTGACCGGCGGCCAGGTCATTTCGGAAGAAGTGGGCCGCAAGCTGGATTCTGTTACAGTTGAAGACCTGGGCCGCGCCCGCCGCGTGACCAGCGACAAGGATAATACCACCGTGGTAGAGGGCAAAGGGTCCGAGGCTGCCATTCAGGCCAGGATCAAACAAATCAAGGCCCAGATTGCCGAAACCACTTCCGATTTCGATCGTGAGAAACTGCAGGAAAGACAGGCCAAACTGGCCGGCGGCGTAGCCGTAATCAAAGTCGGCGCTGCCACCGAAACCGAACTGAAAGAAAAGAAACATCGCGTAGAAGATGCCCTTTCAGCTACCAAAGCCGCAGTTGAAGAAGGCATCCTGCCCGGCGGCGGCGTGGGCCTCATGCTGGCCATTCCGTCCCTGGAAAAAGTCAAAGCCGAAGGTGATGAAGCGACCGGTGTGGATATCGTACGCAAAGCGATTGAAGAGCCTATCCGCTTTATTGCCGAGAATGCCGGCCGCGATGGCGCGGTAGCGGTGGATACCATCAAGAGAAGCCCCAAAGGCTGGGGTTATGATGCCGCAGCGGATGATTTTGGCGATATGATCAAGAAAGGTATCATCGATCCTACCAAGGTCGTCAGAAGCAGCCTGCAGAATGCGGCCTCTATTGCCGCGATGGTCCTTATCACTGAATCACTGGTGGCCGATATTCCGGAAAAGAAAGAACCGGCTGCACCTCAGATGCCGGGCGGCGGCGGATACGGCGGCGGTGATTTCTAGAATCGCAGTCCCTCTCAAGGGATGACGTTACAGCCAGCCAAAAGGCCGTTCTCAGTTAGTGAGAACGGCCTTTTCCATTCTGCCAGGCCCCGTTCCCGGGCAGATATCAGCCTTTATTTTGGCGTCACCGCCGGGAATTCGTGGCTCTCACGAACCGGATCACAGGCCTTTATCCTGACCGTGAACTGCTCGTCATCCGGGACATTCAAAAACTGTGTGATCCGGTAAAGACCCGAGTATGCCATAGTAAATATAGACAAATCAAGTTAGCGAGCACTTGCCCAGTTTATGAAATCCTGGGTGCTGGTAAATTCCTGATCAACAGTCTCGGAAAAAACTCCATCGACAAAGGCATTCGGCATTTCCCTGGACCAATGGGCTAACCAGTTATAAATAGCCGTGGAAATCGGGGCTGAATTTAAGTAACCATACTCCATCCCGGTATAATAATTGCCAGACGGATCCAGGATTGTTAGTTTTCCGCCCTGAACAGGAAATGCTACCGCCATGTGGCCTAGCAATTCCGGTGATTTGGAAGTTATAGTGATTGCCCAGATGGAATAGGTTTTTTTGTTATAATTCCGCATCATGCTTAAAAGCAACAAGGCCATGTCTTCACAGTCACCCGTCTGGTCCTGGAGAGTTTCTGCCGGAGTGCGCCAGTATTCTTGCCACCAGGTAAACGAATCCGACATACTTACAGACAAAACCGGGATATAAGTATCAAACGAGTAGCTGATATTGTTTACAACATAGTGGTACATTTTATTATAGTCCGACCAAATTTTGTTGTTATCATTATTAAAACCTCCGGTGACATTCTGAACTCTAGCCGCAACTACCGGGTCATCGGAAGTGATATAGGTCTGTCTATCGGGTTGATTTAGACCGGCTCTGGCCAGTATTTTACTTCTCAAACTGGTATATTGTTTAAGCATGTCTGAATTTTCTTTCTGGACTTGAGCAATTTTAGTGTTGGCCGAAAATAGTTGTGAAGTAGCTTGATTTAGCTCGGACCGCACACTGATTACAGTTTCAGAGGTTTTTTTAAGTTCATCCGAAAGTAAATGGAACTTATTCGTAAGTACAACAAATTCATCAGTCTTTATTGCCAGATCAAGTCTGGTATCTTCAAGATCGGACTGCGCTGATTCGAGATCGCTCAGCGTTCTCTGCAATTCCCTTTGTATTTCGGCTTTTTGTGCCTGAGCAAGAGCAGTTTCTGCGCGAGCCTCGGCTAAATCGGCTTGCAGTCCTGTATAGCCTATAACTGAAACGGTGATTGAAACACACAATAATATTGTTACCAGAATGAAGAGGGTTCTCCAGCGCGATGACGTGTTTACCATCTCAGGTTTTCTCCTTGACCCATTATTTTGAGAATCAGTACCAGCCAATCTTTCGTCTGATGATATTGTTTAAACCAGATTATGGATAATTCTCCTTAACTTCTTTGACAGTCTGCCGAACTAAGGATTGCCACCTACCAATACTCTATAATCCAGCACGCCTTCATACATCCCATATTCACCGCCCTTGCGTGCTTACATGCTAAATTCAAGACTCGGCTTTTTCTCCTGTTCATCACTCAGTCCTGGAGGTAAATTAACAGATTATATAATAAAAAAAACCACCGTTCAATGGGTAGTCTTTTCCACTTATTAATTTTTCAAAGAATAGATGATGCCTAAATAGTAGACAACCAGTCTCCTGTTTTAACTCCGCCACCCGGTCGGAAAGCCCTCCGGCTTTCCGGCCAAGGTTCAACTTTTATCCTTTAACGCCGCTGCTGGCAAATAACGCCAGGCATGAGTCTACCACATCAGCATCATAAAGAATGGATTTATTCTTACAAATTTCTTCCAGTGCCAGATTCAGCCCCAGGGACGCCCGGTAGGGCCGGTTGGAAGACATGGCTTCAATCACATCGGCCACGCTCAATATGCGGGATTCAAGCAGAGTTTCATGGTTGGTTAACCCCTTTGGATAACCGGACCCATCAATTCTTTCATGATGCTGTAAAATCATATCGGCTACCGGCCAGGGAAATTCTATGCCTTTCATGATATCGTAACCCACCATGGGGTGAGTTTTTATCAGATCGAACTCGAATGAAGTCAAACGACCGGGCTTGCTCAGGATTTCAGCCGGAATAGCCAGCTTGCCCACATCATGTACCAGCGCGGCCAGTTCCAGACCTTTAATCTTGTGCTCCGGCAGTTTCAAAATGCGGGCGATTTCAACACAGATTTTAGACACACGGGACTGATGACCTGCGGTATAGGGGTCGCGCACTTCCATCATTTGCCCCATGGCACGGACGGATTCCTCGAATATTTTTTTCATTTTCAGGAGGTCCCGCGAAGCGGCATCCAGACTGCTGGTGGGTGAAGCTGTGGGGGGCGGTAAATCGCGAACCTCACTGTGGTCCTTGGCCGTTTGCTCGGGCAGAGGTAAAAGCCCGGCTTTAGATTGCTCTCTCAGACAGGTTGTTTCATTCATGGGTCACTTTCCTTACGCCTTTTTACTATTTTCCTTCAGTAATTGACTGCCAGGATGATTTCCGTAACCTTATCTTAGTACTATAAAGTCTCAGAGGCGTTACAAATGACCCGGACTAATCACAAAATACTCACAAATTGGGGAAACAGGGGAAATCAGATCTGTAGAAATAGCGTTCTGATTCACGTTTATTAAGGTATTTACTGTCAACCTTGATGAACTAACAAAAGAAAATAGTAGTAACTAAGGAAAAATAAAGAGGTTGGTTTATAGTGGTCTATAGCCTGAGCAGTTTTTCCAGGGGTTGGGGATTCGTAATGGGGCCAACCACTGCCAGACGAGCTTTAGCGGGAGCGACCAGCTCTCTGGCGATGGCCTGCATGTCAGATATGGTAACAGAGTCAATGATGGAAACAACTTCATCCAGTGTCAGGATGTTTCCCATCAGCATTTCCTGTCCGCCCATCCAGCCGGCCACGTTGCGGCTGTCTTCCATTCTCAACAGCAGGCGGCCTTTGGAAATTTCGCGGGCTTTCTGCAGTTCTGACTCAGGTATGTCACTTTTCAACATTTCCAGTTGGTCCAGAATAGCCTGGATGGCGGCATTCAGATTGTCCGGATCGACACTGGCAGCCACCGTCAGCGAGCCGCTATCCAGATAGTGTTCCACAAAGCTGTTGATACTGTAAGCCAGCCCCATTTTATCGCGGATTTCACAGAAAAGCCGGCTGCTCATCCCTTCACCCAGAATGACGTTCAGCAGGTCCAGGTGAAAGCGCTGGGGATGCGCAAGCCCGATGCCCGGCAAGGCCAGGCAGAGATGAGCCTGCTCAGTTTCCCTTTTTTCTATCTTGAGACGTTCACCGGTTCGCATGCAGTAAGGCAAATATGGGGGAGACGGGTTATTATTTTGCCAGTTGCCGGCTAGACCGTTAACAAGTTCCACCACTTCGTTGTGGGCCACATTTCCGGTGATGGCAATCAGGGTATTGCGGGGAGTATATTTTGATGTGAAGAAATTTAACATCTGGCTGCGCTGGATGGCAGTAACCGATTCCACCGTTCCGGCGATATCTCTTCCCAAAGGGTGCTGAGGCCACAGCAGACCGTCAATCAGCAGTCCTGCCTGCTGGGAAGGAGTGTCCTTGCCCATGTGGATCTCTTCAATGATGACCTGGCGTTCTTTCTCGATATCCTCAGGGCGAAAAAGCGAATTGAGCAGCATATCCGCGAGGACTCCGGCGGCATCTGCCAAATGCTCGCGAGTTACCTTGCACCAGATAAAGGTCAATTCCTTGTCCGTAGCACCGTTCAGTATCCCGCCAATGCCTTCAATGGCTTCCGAAATATCCCGGGCAATCGGACGCCGGTGAGTGCCCCGGAAAAGCAGGTGCTCTATGTAATGGGCGGTGCCGGCTTCTGAATCAGTTTCATAACGTGAGCCCACACCGATGAATATGGCTATACAGACTGAGCGGGTATGCGGCATAGAACTGGACAGTACGCGCATTCCGTTAGGTAAAATCGTCTTCTGATACAAATCAATCTCCAATATATTCAGGAAGTTCCCATACGATAATATTACACTAAAGCGGCGGAACTTTACACTTTATGGAATTTAACCCTCACCCTGAGAAAGTCAAGATGAGGGTTAGACAGGGAAAAACGTCAACTTTAAAGCCCGCCAAATCAGGCCAGGTTAACCAGGCGGTATTCCTTACCGCCCTTGCGCAGCACAAAAGCCTGGCCTTCGATAGTATCCTGAATAGTCACTACCTGTTTGATATCTTGCACGCGCCGGTTGTTCAGATAGATTCCTCCGCCCTGCACCAGACGCCTGGCTTCCCCTTTGGAAGGCGCCAACCCGCTGGCAGTCAGTATATCGGTGATATTGGCGCCTGCTCCGCCTAAAAGGTCTTTGGAAAGGGTGGCGGAGGGAACATCGGCAAAAACATCCAGCAAGTCTGCCAGTTCAAGATCACCTATTTCACCTCCGAAAAGCACACGGGAGGCCTGTTCGGCCTTTTTCAAAGCGTTTTCACCGTGTGCCAGACGGGTTACTTCTCTGGCCAGGGCGCGCTGGGCTTCGCGCTTTTCAGGAGCGGCTGCCAGCGAGGCCGCCAGTTCTTCTATTTCCGCTTCGGAGAGCAGGGTAAAATACTTGAGATAGTTGACCGCGTCTTTATCATCCGAGTTCATCCAGAACTGATAAAAGCGGTAGGGTGAAGTCCTTTTTTCATCCAGCCAGACAGCACCACTTACAGATTTGCCGAATTTGGAGCCGCTGGCGGTGGTTAAAAGCGGAAAAACCAGGGCATGGGCCCTGATACCCTTTATTTTACGTATCAGTTCCACTCCGGCGGTGATATTACCCCACTGATCGCTTCCGCCCATCTGCAGGGTGCAGTTATACTTCTCGTACAGCTTGAGATAATCATATGACTGCAAAAGCAAATAACTGAATTCGGTATAAGATATCCCGTCGCCTTCCAACCGGCGTTTTACAGTTTCTTTGGCGATCATGGAGTTGACCGAAAAGTGCTTACCTATATCGCGCAGGAAATCGGTCAGGCTGATGGTGGTCAGCCAGTCCGCATTGTTGACCATGATGGCCGGATTGGAAACGGATTTAAAGTCCAGAAAACGGCTCAACTGGCTTTTTATACCCGCCAGATTGAATGCGACATCCTCTTTGGAAAGCATCTGGCGTTCAAGGGTCTTACCGCTGGGATCGCCGATTAAACCGGTTCCCCCGCCGGCAAGAGCAATCGATGTATGGCCGGAGCGCTGCAGGCGCACCAATCCCATAATTGCCAGCAGATTTCCGGCATGCAGGCTGGAGGCTGAAGGGTCGAAACCAATATAACCCGTAATCTTCTGAGTGGCAAAAGCTTCCTGTAAACCTTCAGTGGCGTCATAGACCAGATTACGCCACTTAAATTCGTTAAACACGTTCATTACCGCTACCTCTTGATTATTGACCTTATTCAGCTTAATCTAACACCCCTTTCAGGCAGTGTCAATTTTAGCCCTCCGGTCTTTTTAGCACTCCGGTCTCCTTAAAGGAGAGTAGACGAAGGATAGCCTCCTGGCTTCAAAGATGTTCGAAAATAAGACCGGCGGTCCATTTAAGGGTGAATAAAAAAGGAGAAAATATGGTAGCTGAAACCCATTACAGACAGGGAAAAAACCTTTATGATACTGAAAAATGGCCCTTGATGGGTGATAATTCGTAGTAGTAAAAAAGACTAACGGCTGCTTGACGGATAAAAATTGGTATACAGACTGGAGACACCTTGTTCATGAGCCTCAATAGATGAAAAAGCTTTTAATAAGTTCACAAACCGACCACAACTGGTTAAAGTATTGCGGTTTCATGGACCTGACCATGGAACAGTTCATGTCCATTCAGGAGTCACTTCTGCGCCAGCAAATGGAGACGTTCCGGCGCACTTCACTCTGGCGTAAAATAGCGGGGGAAAGCCTGCCTCGCAATATGACGGAATTTCGCCGGATGGTGCCACTAACCCGCTATGAAGACTATCTTCCGGAATTGCAGTCCGGAGAAACCAATGCCCTGTACCAGAAACCACTCACCTGGACGAAAAGCTCGGGCGCCGGCTGCCAGCAAAAGATGGTACCGGTGACAGATACCGCCTATCAAAAACAATTGGAGCATTTGATGGCAGTTTTTATCCTGGCCTGCTCTCAAAGCAAAGGGCAGAGTACAATATCCCAGGGTGACCGTATTTCGATCAGTGCTGCCTCTGGACATTCCTTGCCCGGGGTCCTGGCTGAAGGAGCTGCGCAAGCCTTCAAAATGCAACCAGTTGTTCTCTCTCATAACTCTGATACTGTTGAATTCAGGAAAAAGACCCTCAACGGTTTTGAAGCCTATTCGGGCTCCGGTATGGATATTGTGGTGGCAGCTCCCGGTGATCTGGTCAGGACCGGTCGTGAATTTGATGCGCAATTCCGGCAGGGCACATTCGCCAAACCGCTGGATAGTCTGAACGGGATTTACCGTTTCATCCGGGCTGGATTAACCAGTCGATACAGCAAAAAACCTGTTTTGCCCAGGGATATCTGGCCGCTTAAAGCCCTGATTTGCTGGGGTCTGGATACTGATTCTTATCGGGAACAGCTATATCAATACTGGGGCACCTATCCGTTTCAGTTTTACGCCTGTACAGAGGCCGGAGTGATCGCCGTCCAATCCTGGCGGCGGGCCGGTATGACATTTATTCCGGATTCTAATTTCTTTGAATTCCTGCCGGAAGAAGAACTGGCTAAAGCGGCTGAAGACAACGGCTATGAGCCCAGGACCGTTCTGCTCAACGAGGTTAAACCCGGCGAACGCTATGAACTGGTGATGACCAGTTTTTACGGGATGCCTTTTCTGCGTTACCGACCGGGGCATCTGATTCGCATCACAGCCATTGGAGACAGTCAGGCTGGGATTGCACTGCCCCAAATGGTTTTTGAATCTAGGGCGGATGATTTGATAGATGTGACGGGTATCACCCGTGTCAGTCAGAATTCCATATGCCGGGCTCTGGCGGCTGCCAATGTTATAATCGAGGATTGGGTTGCTCGCCGCGAGGTTCATCAGGGTAACCCGTTTTTGCATATTTATCTGGAAACCCGGGGAAATACTCAGGAAAATTTGGAATCGCTGGTTGAATCACAACTTTCAACTCTGGATGCCGGATTCCATGAGTTCAGCACCACCCGGCCATACGACACTTTGCGTGTAACTCTTTTGCATCCGGGAAGCTTCAAACGCTATTCTCAGATCAAACAAACTGAAGGGGCTTCGTCTGCCCGGCAAAGGCCTCGCCGGATGAACACCAGTGAAGAAGAAATCCGTGAATTGATGGGGCAAAAAATCCCTGTTCCGGCAGCCTCAACCTGACTCTGCCAGTATTCAAAATTAACCAAGGAGAGCGTTCTTGTCGGCCCAATTGATTCTATCCATAACCGGATGTCTCATAAATCTGGCTCTCATCGGAATTATCCTGACTAAAAACCGGCGGCATCATACCTTTATACCTTGCCTGGTCTTTCTGGGTTTGGTTACGCTGGGAACTTTTTTCATTTCTCTGAGTTCTCTGCCTGGCTCCGGCACACTCATAGTCACCTGGCAAAATCTGGCATATATGACATACCTGGGTGGGACGCTGGCTTTCTACTGGTTGACTATTTCACTGACTGGCACCAGTCTGAGTAAAAAGGTGTTCGCCATCCTGGCCGTTTTTTGTCTGGCGGTTTCTGCCCTGATTCCATCCGGTCTGGTCTTCAATGGGATGCAGTCAATATGGTACGGGAATATCCCGCAAATCGGCCCGTTTTTCCCGCTTTACCTGGCTGGCCTCTATTTGCCTTTACTTTTAGGCTTGTTGGCGATTTTAATTAACTCGAAACGTACACTCAATAATGAAGACAGAAGCCGCAACCAGTACATTATGGCCGGAGTCATCGCCTTCCTTATCGGAAATGTCAGTGACTATTTACCCGCTCTGGGAATACCGATTTACCCGCTGGGATTAATTGGCAACATATTATTTTGCCTGCTGATCGCTATGCCAATCCTGAAATATGAGTTAACCGAGTTCCGGGCTGTCATGCGCACTGGCGCGGCTTACTCTCTGGTCAGCGTTCTGGTATTCGGGTTATTGGGCAGTGCCATCCTGATGATAAACGCCCTGGTTCCAAATACTGCCAGTCCTCTGGCAGTGACGCTCTCCGTCACCGTCGTTTTCCTTATTGCCGCCATATTTCAACCTTTGTTATTGAGCCTGCAAAGATGGGTGGACCGCTGGTTCTTCAAGGAGAGATATCACTACCTCCAGGCCATTAAGAAACTGGCTCAGGATAAAGAAGGTGATTTAAATATCAACCAGCTTTCAGTTACTCTGGTGAACACTCTGGCTCAGGGATTGCAGAGTTCCGGGGTGTATTTGCTTTTACCCTCAGCAGTTACCCGCGAATACATTACCCAGGCTTACAGCGGTCAGAAGAAAAATGGCGGGATGGCTTTTTCCTTTGCCTCTCCGCTGGCTATGACACTAAAATACCAGGATAAACTGGTTGACAGCCAGAATATGGAAATCCTTCCCTCGCAGAACGATCTGGCGGAAAAAGACCGCCGTACCCTGGCTGACAACAATATTGAACTGGTGGTACCCTTCAAGAAAGACGACAGCCTGGTTGGAATATTGTTTTTAGCTCGCAAACTTACCCGTGAATCATATAGTAATGAGGACAAACAGCTCCTGAAAACGATTTCTGCCCCGATTGCCGTCCGCATCGATAACGCCTTGCGGTTTGAAACTGTTATCAAAACCAACACTGAATTGCAGAAAACCATGGAAGGCATCATACTGGCCATTTCGGCGGTGGTGGAATCGCGCGACCCCTATACCGCAGGACACCAGAGGAGAGTGGCGGAACTGGCCCGCGCAATTGGGGCTGAAATGGGCTTTTCGGATTTTCAACAAAAAGGCCTGCGTATAATGGGTATGCTGCACGATGTGGGCAAAACCGCCATCCCGGCCGAAATTTTAAGCAAGCCGGGAAAAATCAGCCAGTTTGAATTCAATATTATCAAAACCCATTCTTTTATTGGCAACGATATTCTTGAGAAAATTGAATTCCCCTGGCCGGTAGCCAGAGCTGTGGTACAACATCATGAGCGATTGGATGGTTCAGGCTATCCGCATGGATTGCGCCAAAATGATATCATCCTGGAAGCCAGAATCCTGGCTGTGGCAGATGTGGTGGAAGCCATGTCTTCGCACCGGCCCCACCGGCCGGCCTTGGGCCTGCCAGCCGCTCTCAAGGAAATCCAGCAAAAATCAGGCTTGCAGTATGACCGCATGGTCGTGGATGCTTGCCTCCGGCTTTTAAATGGCGGGCGATTTGCCTTTGAAGCCCCCCAGCCTTCTGCCAAAAAGGCAGAGAATCTGGTCGTTGGCTAAAAATAACTGTCTGCATCGTTATTCGCTATTTCCATGGCTGCGGCTAAAACACCGCCGGCAGCCCTTTCTGGAGCGGCTCACCGAAGTTTATTTTATGAGCCGGTTTCAAACAGGTTTAACAAAATTCTCAGGGTGTGTTATTATTAGCTTCGGAAATATCAAACTTAAAAATCCGGAAGGTGAACTGAATGAATGCCGTTGAAGTCAAAAACGTCTCTAAAACCTATGGCAGTCGGAAAGTGGTAAATGCAGTTTCCTTCAGCCTGGGCCGGCAGGAGATCCTGGGGCTGATCGGTCCTAACGGGGCTGGCAAGACCACCTGCATCCGCATGATTATGGATGTAATCAAACCGGATAGCGGAGAGGTCTTCCTGTTCGGAGAGAAATTTAATAACAACCTGAAAAACCAGATTGGTTATTTACCTGAAGAACGGGGATTATATCGTCAGAAGTCCATTCTGCAAAGTATGGTCTATTTTGCCGGTCTGAAGGGAATACGGTCAGATATTGCCCTTCAGCAAGCCGAACAGTGGCTGGTCCGTGTCAATCTGCATACCCACAAGAATAAAAAAGTGGCGGAATTAAGCCTGGGTATGGGGCAATTGGTACAAACGCTGGTTACCCTTCTGCATAATCCGGGAGTTATAATTCTGGATGAACCTTTTAACGGGCTGGACCCGGTCAACGTGCAACTGGTCAAAGACATAATTTTAGAGCAAAAGAACCAGGGCAAATCCATCATCCTGAGTACTCACCGTATGAATGATGTGGAGGAACTCTGCGACCGGGTCTTTATGATTAATCAGGGACAAAACGTACTCTACGGCAGTTTATCCGAAATTAAAGCCGGTTTTCGCAGCCGCGCAGTCAAACTGGAATATGATGGAAACCTGCCGGAGATGAAGGGGATGACGGTCAAAACTGCCAATAACCATCGCGCCGAAATTGTTTTTGAATCCCATCTGACGCATCAACAAATCCTGGAAGAACTGGTGCGGCAGGGCGTCATAATTAACCGTTTTGAAATCGCCACTCCCAGCTTGAATGAGATCTTTATCCAGCTCGCCGGAGGTCGCAAATGAACAAGACAGGACTGATCTTTAAAAATGAATTGTTGACCACTTTGAGGCGTAAAGGATTTATCATCACCACCCTGGCTTTGCCAGTGCTGGGAGCCCTGGCCTTACTGGTTTTTCAAATCGTGTCCACCATCATCCAGCCTGACAGGACTGAAGAGATTACACGGGTAGGCTACGTAGACCAGGTGGGAATTTTTCAGGGTTTTACTCAGCAAGACAGAGTGCACCTGATAGCTTATGATACGCCTTTGGCCGCTAATCAGGCGCTGGTGGCGGGAGAAATCAAGGAATATTTAGTGATTCCGCCGGACTATCTGGTCACCGGCCTAATCGGGCGCTTTACCATGAGAACGGAAATAGAAGCTCCTGCCGGCACAGTTTCCGCCATCGAGACCTTTCTGGTGGGGAATTTGTTAAGAGACGCAGTCAGTCCCGAAGTGGCTGCTCGGGTCTTTAATCCCCTGTTTTTGTCTAATGTGATACTGGATGAAAGCGGACAGCCTTCCACCGGCCGGGGTGGGCTGGAAGGTTATTTGATTGCTTATGTGTTCGCCTTTCTGTTATTGATGTCCATTTTTACCGCTTCCGGTTATCTGCTGCAAGGTTTGAGTGAGGAAAAGGAAAACCGTGTCATGGAAATCCTGCTGTCTTCGGTCTCCACCCGCCAGTTGATAACAGGCAAGGTACTGGCCCTGGGAGCAGTCGGACTGATTCAAATTGTGCTCTGGTTGGTCAGCGGTTTTATCCTGGTCAGGATAGCCTCCGATACTATCGGGGGTCTCTTCGCCACTCTTACTTTCCCGCCGGAAGTAATTATTCTCTGTCTGGTCTATTTTGTTCTGGGTTATTTTGTGTATGCGGTGTTGATGGCCGGAATTGGGGCTGTAGCACCTACTCAAAGAGACGGCGGTCAAATGTCCTTGATTTTAACCCTCTCCGGCTCCGTTCCTTTCATGTTGATGCCCTTTATCATCGAAAACAGCACTCATGTTGTCACCCGGATTTTAACTCTGTTCCCGCTCACTGCGCCTTTGACCGTGATGATACGCATCAACAGCGGGGTCCCGCTCTGGGAAATTCTGCTCAGCCTTCTGCTGTTAGCCCTTTCGATCTGGGGCGGCCTCCTGCTGGCTTCCAAAGTCTTTCGCATCTATCTGCTGATGTATGGCAAGACACCGGGTTTGAAAGAAATTATCCGCAGTTTGAGACAGGCCGGTTAGAGGCAGGTAGTTTGTTTGGATTAATTCCATCCTGATTTCGAATCAGGCGCGATAATTCTGAAGCCCCGAGTACGCCTTTGCCCCTGAGTGTGGCGAAGAATCCATCCCCAGGGTTGTCATCATGGAGTCCCGATGCTCCTTTACTACTCATCGGAGCGAAAGATCTGGAGGGGACGGGGACTTAACAGGCATGACTCCTGGGTTTGCCACCCCTCGTCCAGATCCTTCAGCCTCGCCTTTCGAGGCCTCCGGCATGACAGCCAAAAGGGGCCGCCGGATACTTCGCTGGCGCCCCGCTTTGACGGAAAATATTCTCTCTTTTCAGGGATTGAGCCGGCTGAACTGACTGAAGGCCGATAACAGTCGGTTGCGCTGCACTTCAAGCTGAATTATCGCACTGACCAGTGTCTTTATCCCTTCCCTGGTGCGAAAATAACGGCGCAGTTTGATATGCAGTGCCCTTAATTTAAGGGCTTCCTTTTCATCTTCGACCTGTACCAGC
>DATIKD010000265.1:0-2518 GCA_035477965.1 Dehalococcoidales bacterium
ACGCTTTACCAGAAAGAATTGGAAGATGCCCAACAGCAGTTAGCCCAGTCAGAGCTTGCCATTTCCCAGAGTAACCAAATACTGAGTGACCTCAGGAAAGAGCGTGAAAACCTGGTAACAAAAAAGTCCAGGCTAGCCGAAATCGTTAACAACCTGGAAAACAACCGGCGTAACCTGCAGGCCTGGACTGAGCAGGCCCGTCAGTCCGGTGAACAAATTGCCAAATTTCAGAAATTGCTTTCTCAGAAAGATTTGATTGAATCCAGCTATTCCCAGTTACAGAAAACACGTCAGCAAGTCCAGGAGATGGATGAAAAATTCAGGCGGATCAGTATTCTAACCCAGAACAAACACAAGTTAGACTTAATAATATCCGATGCAGGTAAGAAGCTGGCCGGCCAGCAGGCTGTGGCGCTTCAACGCGTCACTGACTGGGAGCAGTCCGTTTCCAGATTGCCCGATCTGCACAAACAGAAGCAACAACTGGCCATTCAGTTTGAAAACCTGGCTGTTACTGAGAAACAGGGCTTGCGGATTCAGGAAGAACTCAAAGATATACGGTCCAGGATTAGTACAACTAAAGCCCATCAGTCCCATTTGACCCGATCCATACGCGAAGGTGATGAAAAACTCAAAATGCTGGGCCAGGCTGAAGGTGCCCTATGTCCTTTGTGCGAGAGTGAACTGGGCGCGGACGGACAGAAAAGGATCGAACAAAAATTCCTGGCTGAAAAAAACGCTCAACGTTCTGAGTTCATTTCCACCGGTAAGGATTTGTCCCAATTGGAAGATCAGGAAAAACAACTGGAAAAACAGTTTAACCAGTTGGATGCCTCCGTCAAGAAAACCCGCCAGGAACTTCAAACCAGGCATGGTAAACTGGAAAAAGATGCTGCCGATATTGAAGAACTGGTGGATAAAATTAAAAACGAAAAAATAGTCCTGGCTCAATTAGAACTGCAGCTAAACCAAAAGGAATATGCCGCGAATGAAAAAAACGCCCTGGCCGGCGTTGAAAGAGAATTGGCTGCGGTCCAATATGACGCCGCAACCCATGAATCCTGCCGGCGCCAGCAGCAATCCCTGGGCAATTTTGAAACGCTCTGGCTGCAGCTTACCGAAGCTGAGAAACTAATATCTCTGGAAAAAGAGCGGGAAGCCCAGGCTCTGAAATCTATTAACGAAATAAAACTGCAGATGGAACTGGATTCTCAGCGCGAACAATCGCTGACAGATGAGCTCAAAAGTTACGGTGGAGTGCTGAACAGACTGAGTCAGTCTGAAAAAGAGCACCAGGACCTGGGACGTAATCAGAAGCGTTTGCAGGAAATCCTGGGTGGAGCCAGAACCAAACTGGAAAGTCTGTTGGAAGTTGAAGAGAGTATGCAAAAAAAGAATGAGCAACTTAAACAGGCTGCCGGCCAGGCACAGATATATAAAGACCTGGGGCTGGCATTTGGTAAAAAAGGACTGCAGGCGATGCTGATCGACATGGCTATTCCGGAAATTGAAGCAGAGGCCAATTTGCTCCTGGCCCGCATGACTGACAACCGGATGTTCATCAAAATAGAAACCCAGCGTGAAAGTAAAGTAGGTAGCATCATCGAGACACTGGACATCAAAATATCGGATGAACTGGGCACACGCAATTATGAAATGTTCAGCGGGGGTGAAGCCTTCCGCATCAATTTTGCAATTCGCATAGCCCTCTCCAGGTTGCTGGCCAGGCGGGCCGGGGCTCCTTTGCCCACCTTGATCATCGATGAAGGATTCGGTACCCAGGACGGCACCGGAATAGAAAAAATAAAAGAGGCTATAACTTCAATTCAGGATGATTTTGAAAAAATTCTGGTGATAACCCATATTAATGACTTCAAAGATGCCTTTCCGGTCAGGATAGAAGTGGTGAAAACCTCGGAAGGTTCAAAAGTATATTTGAATTAGTCCCGTGTCAGGTCTTGCGCGGCGGTTTCAACAGGGCAGCAATAATCAGGCCCACTGCAGCCATTATCAAACACAGTGTGAACGCCCACTGGTAACTCCGGCTGATATCAAAAATATACCCGGCCAGATAGGGACCGGTAGAACCGCCGATATTGAAGGCGAAGCTGAAAACAGCAGTGATCACTCCCAGCGCAGTCAGGCCGTAGAGTTCGGCGGCAATTAACGACTGCAGGCAGGACAGCCCCCCGTAACCGAACCCAAATACCACAGCAAACAGGTACAACTGCCACAAATTATTTGAAAACTGCAGCCAGATTAATGCCAGGGTCAGGCATCCCAGGCAAATAACGGCCGAGGTTTTAACTCTCACTTTATCCGTTAAAGTGCCCACAACGATGCGCGCTATCAGGCTAACTGCTCCCACGATGGACAAAATAACGGCGGCATTAATCGGCGAAATCTGCATGCCTGTGGCATGCGGAACAATATGCACCATAATAGTCAATTGGACCAGGCCAAAACAAATATAAATAAAACAAACCATCCAGAATTGAGTGGTGCGCAAAGCTTCCCG
>DATIKD010000266.1:0-2315 GCA_035477965.1 Dehalococcoidales bacterium
ACTGCCAATTTTCTAAACGATGTCGGTGAGGTGTTGGAAAAAGACGGTTTTGGTTCAGCCCAGGTTTTCTTGATTGGTAAGCTTGAGCGTGGCGATGAAGCCCGCCAGCAGGCGAATGCTTTACTTAATGTAGTAATGCCAGAACTGGTGAAATCACCGCGAGTGAAACAGAAACGCTCTATAGGACGCTATATCCTGAAGATATTGATTACCCTTAAAACAGAGGAGGTAAAGCTATGATTACCGAGCAGAAATATGAAGTCAAACTGGAAACACTAGAGCCATTCCGTATAGGTGGAAAGCTGGACCCGCTGTCTGCATCTGATAATCCGGTAGCTATCGTCGGCAGTCAGGTAGTTATCCCCGGCTCCAGTCTCAAGGGAGCACTCCGTAGCCAGATTGAGCAGTATCTTATCGGTCAATTTTATACCCCTGACAGAAAACAGTGGCAAACCGACAAAGTCGCCTGGCAACCATGCCTGGCTAGTACTCAACCATCAGAAGATGAGAAGCAGTTGATAGTCCAGAAAAAATACCGTGTTGAAAACAGCTGCTCATACTCGCCAGGTAATGCTCAGAATAAGACCATCTGCCCCGCCTGTTATTTCCTTGGTGCCCAAGGGCTAGTAGGTTTTGTGAGAGTGCCGTTCCTGAATGCTGAAATTGCAGCCGAGGAATTATATTCTGCCAGAATTGACCGGGCCACAGGCGTTGTCGCACATAGCACTAACCGGCCATATCAATTAATTCCTTCGGGTGTTACCTTCAAGGGGATATTGCATATCCTTTATGAAGATAAAGTTCGCGGCTGGAAACTAGGAGAGAAAAGGCCTCTGACTGGTTCCAGCGAGGGAGACCGCTGGTTACAAGGAAACTCAAAATCACCTGACGAGTTCGCTCAGGAATTCATTACTAAACGTCTTGAGACCATACAAATCCTCGGTGGTTTCAAATCCAAGGGCTTTGGTAAGGTCAAGGTAACTGTTGAGCCTGTCAAATAGTCGGAGATTCTATGTACTTCCTGAACGAAGAGGAAAAGAGATTGCTCCTGCGCCGTATCCTGCCCCAGGCACGGCAGAAAGATATCGCCCATGAATTGCGCGGCTGGAACTGGGATAAGCCGCCTTTGAGCCCCATTTATGATGGCGTCAAACTGGGTGTGGCAGATATAGCCAATAACTACTGCCCAACCAACCGCGATCTTTATCTCAGGCGGGTGATGGGAGTTAAAATGGCGCCCAACCGGCCTATGCTCGAAGGAGGACTCCTCCATGAAATGCTATGCCGGATGGTCATTGCCATCAAAAGAGTTATTTACCTTCATGGAGTCAATTGTTTGAAGCAGCTCGAGGCACTGGATCGCAGCCAATTTTTTAGTGTCCTGGATAGGGCTAACGGCATTCTTGGTCCGGAAGACATCACCCTTATCAAGACCAAGTTGGAAATCCTCTGGGACTACGAATATCATAATATCTACAGCCGTCTGCAAAATGTTCTTTCCGCCCAGCCCCGCATCGGCCCGGATGCCATGGTAGCTCTGGCGTTACCCGTCACAGTTGAACAAAAACTAAATGGCTCATTTCTTGGACTGAGTGCCCATCTCAGCGCCGATGCATTTGTCTTTTCCGAACCAATGGTTGTTGATTTTAAATTTGGCCAGAAAGAAAAATTTCATAAATTGTCAGTAACAGGCTATGCCCTGGTAATGGAAAGCCTGTACGAATACCCGATTAACGCCGGTTGTATCGTCTATCCGTCATTTGCCGGAGACCGGCTTACCATCGAGCGTGACTTCTGCTTTATTGATGATGAGCTTCGCCAGTGGTTTATCGAAGAAAGAGATGAGCGCATGAGGATGGTACACGAGGAGATTGACCCGGGTCTGGCAAAGCAATGTCCGGAGATTTGTTCGCTCTGGCAAGAGTGTCACCCAAAGTAATTTCCAGGCGTAATTTTCGCAAAAGCCCCTTCCAGATAAATTTGTAATACCCCAAAAAGGCCAGTCAGATGAACCCAACAAGAAGAATGAGATTAAAATTAAGAAAAATGGCTTCGCAAAACCGGCCTGTTTTTGGACAAAAAAAGATTTGCGAAAAATTGGGGAATAAGTTAAGATTTTTGGCAAGGGTAGCAGGGGGTGTTTCGACCCCTCAACTGAGCCTGTTGGATTAAGAAAAAGGGCCTGCATTGCCTGATTTTTCAGGCTGAAAAAATGCGGTGGCAAAGTTCGATCCGCTGTATAGGATACTGAAAGCACATAACGGATGCGCGTTAAGATAGATTTTCCGTAGTGGCAAAGTTCGATCCGCTGTATA
>DATIKD010000267.1:0-2405 GCA_035477965.1 Dehalococcoidales bacterium
CAGTGCCGCCTGGAATTGCTTCAGAGTGGACCTGTCCAGGGCGTTTTTTGACGCCGGGTTATCAAGGACGAATTCAGCTCTATGCCCTGCTCTGCGGTATTCCAGCGCCATAAAAGACTCCTGTCAGGCTGTCAGGCAAAATTCTAGCAGGCCGGGGGTTTATTGGTCAAGCTAAAGGGTTCAGGGCGAAGAAGTCTTGAGAATAGCTGCTGCCTGAAAGAGTCCAGTTGAAAATAAAACTGTTTTTCGGCGTCACATATTATTGATGGACGTTCAGTCTGCGCATTCAACCCCGAAAACTTTTAGTAAAGAAAAGTGGCAGGCATCAATTCTGCGGATCAGGATAGAGAGGGAAAAAACCTACAGGCTAGCTTTAATTTTTCGCAGGTGGGTTTCAGCCGCTCTTTTGAGGTCTTTAAGAATCCTGATTTGCATTTCCAGTTCTTCTATATTCAAGTAGCTGAGGACCTGCGACATCTGGTTGATAGTGCGCTCACGCAGATTAACCAGCAACTGGTGGCCGGTTTCAGTAGCTTGCAGCAGCATGATTCGGCGGTCTTCCGGATTTTCTGTGCGGGTGACCAGTCCCTGCTCAACCAATCTGTCAATTATACCGGTCACGTTGGGAGGGGTCACACCCAGTGCTTCGGCCAATTTTTTGAAGTTAGTTTTTTCTTTGGAGGCGATAAAGAAAAGACTTTTTAGCTGCGCCAGCGTCAGGTTAAGTTCAATCCAGGGTTGAGGCTCAAATTGACGCAGAATCAAATCTGTCTGTTGCTGGAGCGCCATAACTTCATCAATTAGCTGTTTCTTGTCCATCTGTGCAGACCCTCATTACAATTTCTATTTTGTGATTTGCCGGGATTATTTATTATTAAACTTCAGTAAATACTTTAAACTGATGAACCAGATAAAAATAACTAAATATTTATTAGTATTGATATTGACTAATAATAACCCAAAATTCAACGATTAACAAGCAGTTACCTGGATTCAATTATCACACATCTGGCAGCAATTTATGCTTTGTTATATAAGAGTAATCGAATTTTGGTCGATAGCAAATGAGGGATAGAAAGAGCCTTATTTGTAAGTACACCTGTTCTAATGATAGAATGATGAGGTGTAAAACGAGGTACCAGAATGCCGTTAAATTCAATTATTGTCAGGGGAGCCCGAGAGCATAACCTGAAAAATATCGATGTTACCATCCCGCGCGATAAACTAGTAGTAATAACCGGAGCCTCCGGTTCAGGCAAGAGTTCACTGGCATTTGATACCATTTATGCCGAAGGCCAGAGGCGTTATGTGGAATCGCTATCGGCCTATGCCCGTCAATTTCTGGGTCGCATGGAAAAGCCGGAAGTTGACTACATTGAAGGCTTAAGCCCGGCAATCGCCATTGATCAGAAAGGCACCAGCCGTAATCCCCGTTCAACGGTGGGTACGATTACCGAAATATATGATTATCTGCGTCTGCTGTTCGCCCGGGTAGGCCACCCACACTGCACCCGTTGCGGGCGGGAAATTACCGTTCAGACGGTTCAGCAGATCGTGGATGCAATTCAGAGTATTCCGGCCAATACACGGCTGATGATTCTGGCGCCCCTGGTGAAAGACCGTAAAGGAGAATATCAGTCCATTTTTACGGACCTGCGCAAAGGAGGATATTCCCGGGTCAGGGTGGACCGCACCATTCATGAATTGAATGAAGACATTCAACTGGATAAAAACAAGAAGCATTCCATTGAAGTGGTGGTGGACCGGATCGTTACCGGACAAAGCGGAAGCCAGGCGCGCATTGCGGATTCGGTCGAGACTGCTTTAAAACTGGGAGCCGGTATTGTGCTGGTCTCTATCATCGAGGGCGAGGAACTGCTGTTTTCGGAACACTTCGCCTGCGTCAACTGCGGTATCAGCCTGGGTGAACTGGCTCCCCGCACTTTCAGCTTCAACAGCCCGCATGGGGCTTGTCCGGATTGCAGCGGATTGGGGGCTAAACTGGAGATTGACCCTGATCTGGTCATGCCTGACAAAGAGTTATCCATCAATGAAGGCGCCATCCGTCCCTGGCAATTTCAAAACTGGTATTTTTATATGCTGGATGGGGCAGCCCGCCGTCACGGTTTCACTTTAAACACTCCCGTCAAGGACCTGAATGAAAAGCAGATGAAGGTTCTTTTGTACGGAGAAGGAGGAGAAGTCCGTCACTACCGACGCTTCGGGAAAATCAGGGAGCACCATGAAGGGTTTGAAGGTATTGTGCCGCGCATGAACCGGCTGTACCGTGAAACTGAATCAGAAAATTCCAAGCTTGACATTGAAAGGTACATGGTAGCCCGACCCTGCGAGGTTTGCCAGGGCCGGCGGCTTAAACCGGAAGCTCTGGCGGTGACCATTGGCCA
>DATIKD010000268.1:0-14007 GCA_035477965.1 Dehalococcoidales bacterium
AAAGTTTTCGCGATATTGGCAGGAATTTATGACTAAAACAGTTAAAACTCTAATCAATGGAATTTTAATTCGGGTACCCGAAGGCACCACGATTTTGGAAGCCGCCAAAAAGGCTCATATAAATATTCCCGTTCTATGCAAACATCCGGATCTGCTGCCGGAAGCCTCCTGCGGCATTTGTATCGTGAAAATCAAAGGGAACAGTAAGATGGTCCGAGCCTGCTGCACTGTGGTCGAAGACGATATGAACATAATAACTCATGATCCGGAAATCGTTAAGACCAGGCGCACGGTCATAGAACTTATTCTTTCCAACCACCCCAACGATTGCCTGAAATGTGCCAGGAACAATAATTGTGAGTTGCAGCACTTGACCGCGGATTTTGGCATCAAATCGGAACCATTTCCCTCCTTCCTGCGCAAGTTGCCGAAGGACGTTTCGACCGGAGCTATCGAACTGGACCCGGAAAAATGTATTTTATGCGGGCGTTGTGTACATATTTGCCAGAACATGCAGAACGTGTGGGCGCTTTCCTTTCTGGAACGCGGGATGAAAACACGTATCTCACCGGCAGGCGATATTCAATTGTTCGATTCGCCCTGCGTCCGCTGCGGACAATGCGCAGCCCACTGTCCGACTGGGGCAATCGTTGAAAAGGATGATACCGATCTGGTCTGGAGCGCACTTCAGGATCCAGATAAATACTGCGTGGTCCAGATTGCACCGGCAATCAGGGCTTCCATCGGTGAGACCTTTGGGATAGTTGGGGTCAACTATGCCAGGAAACTCTATACCCTTTTACGCCGTCTGGGATTCAAAGCAGTTTTCGATACTTCGTTCGGGGCTGACATCACGGTCATAGAAGAAAGCTCTGAGTTTGAAGAAAGGTTATTAAGAGGGACACGCCCGTTGCCGCTGATTACCAGTTGCTGCCCATCCTGGGTAGACTTCATGGAAAAGTTTCACCCCGACATGATAGAGCACTTTTCCTCGAGCAAGTCCCCGCATGCAATAATCGGAGTGCTGTCAAAAACTTACTACGCCGAAAAACTAAAAATCGACCCGGCGAAGATATTCATGGTATCCATCATGCCCTGTACCTCCAAGAAGTACGAAATCTTGAGAGACAGTGAGATGTATGCCTCCGGACATCAGGATATCAACGCCGTACTGTCTACCCGGGAGCTAGGCCGTATGATCAAGCAGGCCGGAATCGATTTTAAATATTTGCCGGATGAAAAAGCCGACTCCATTCTCGGAGAATATACAGGCGCAGGCGTCCTGTTCGGCTCCACCGGTGGTGTCATGGAGGCAGCCTTAAGAACAGCGCATTACATGATAACCGGCCGGGAGTTGGAAACCATAGATTTCCAACCCGTACGAGGACTGGAAAAAGTAAAGGAAACAGAGATCGATATCAGCGGTTCGAAAATAAGGATAGCTGTCGCCCACGGTTTAAGCAATGTAGAGTATGTTTTGGAAAAAATCAGACAGGCTAAGTTAAATAATACCGAGATGCCCTACCACTTTGTGGAAGTAATGGCCTGTCCCGGAGGTTGTGTCGGCGGCGGCGGGCAGCCGTATATGGTAAATGACCAGTTGCGATTAAAACGGGCGCAGGCTCTATATGCTGATGACAGTGATAAAAAAATCCGGTTTGCTCATCAGAACCCGTATATCAAGAAACTGTACGAGGAATTCCTGGGAAAACCACTGGGGCCAAAATCAACACATTTATTACACACTACATATACCCCACAGCCTTTATATCGGAAATAATTCTGAGTACGAATTGTGGTAAGCCCGGTGAAAGTTACCCTGATCCGCCATCCAAAAGCCACAAATGAGGCTCAGGTTCCTGTTGTTTTTTGAAAACAGCCAGGTGGGCTTAGCCTCATTTAACAGTGAATCAAGGAGTATCACTATCCTCTCTGTATCCGATCATTTTGTGATATAATTGATCTAACTTACCAATAAATTCTCCCATCTGCTCTCTTTTTTTGTTGATCGAAAGCCTTACAAAGGAAGGTGTTGATATGAATTACAACGAAGCGATTAATTTTGTTTATAACTTTACCAATTATGAAGCCGTGCCGCGTCCGCATGCTGAAGATAATTATGATTTGCGCCGCCTTTTTGAGATATTGGAAAGACTGGGCAACCCGCATCTCAAAGCCAAATCATTGCATATCACAGGCACCAATGGAAAAGGTTCCACCGCCGCCATGCTGGCTTCAGTCATGACCGCCGCCGGCTATAAAACCGGATTGTATACTTCACCTCACCTGATTACCACGCGCGAGCGTTTTATGATCGACGGCAAAATGATATCTGAATCTGATCTGGCGGATATCATGACGCGCTTAAAACCGCACATTGAGGAAGTTAATCGAAAAGCCACTTACGGTAAACTTACGGTCTTCGAAATACTGACGGTGCTTTGTTTCGTGTATTTTGCCGAAAACAAACTGGATTTCCAGGTAATGGAAGTGGGAATGGGCGGCCGTTATGATGCCACCAATGTGGTTAAGCCCGAAGTTTGTCTTTTAACCACCATCAGTTATGATCATTGTGACATTCTGGGAGATACTCTGACCAAAATTGCGGGTGAAAAAAGTGGAATAATCAAACCGGGCTGTACCGTTATTTCCCATCCTCAGGAAGAAGAAGCGGCAGTGGTTATTCGCCGGGCCTGCCGGGAGCAGAGGGTCAAGCTTATCCAGGTTGGCCAGGATGTTACTCTTAAAGCACTGGAATATGACTTTGAACATCAGGCTATGGAGATAAAAGGACGTCTGGGCACCTACCAGGTCTCCATCCCGCTATTGGGGCAATTTCAATTGAACAATACAGCCGCAGTAGTGGCTGCTCTGGAAGTACTAATTGAAAATGGTTACAAAATTACGCCCGAAGCCATCCGAAAAGGGCTGGCTAATGTCCAGTTTCCCGGGCGTATGAATATCGTCAGCCGAAATCCCCTGACGGTGATTGATGGTGGCCATAATCCCGGCGCCGCCCATAATCTTAAAGAAGCCCTCTTGAAGTATTTTAAACCGACACGAAGAATTCTGGTGATTGGCATAGCCGGAGACAAGGATATACCGGCTATCATTCAGGAACTGGCACCGGTTTTTCAAACCGTAATTGTGACCCGAGCTAACAGCCAGCGAGCGGCAAAAACTGACCGGCTGTCAGCCGAATTTGCCAAATATGGCGTTAGCGCCGTCCAGATTGGCAATGTTAAAGATGCCCTTAATGAAGCTCGAAAAATAGCTTCACCTCAGGATTTGATCGTAGTCACAGGCTCGTTGTATGTGGTTGGCGAGGCCAAAGAATACATCGAAGGCTATACTGGCAATCACTGAATGACAACCAGTGGTCGTTAATAACTGCATTCGTCCAGAATTTCCAGCGCCCGGCCTAAGTCAGGGCCGGACTGAACATCCCTGAGCTAAACGCATACTGGCTATGGCATGGAGTTAAGATAAAACTTGCTCAGTACTTCTTTGGGGAGCATATTGCCCAGTATGCGTTCCATGGCCATAGTATGTGAACACATTTTCCAGTTTCCAAAAAAACTGCAGGTACAATTCCATTTGCCATCTTTCAGGCCGGTAGTGTAGTTATCATGTTCGCCGCGAAATTTAACACTGAACTCGGAGAAGGCTATTCGGTCGGGCTCCTGAGCATAACGCTTGGCTTTCTCTATTTTCCCTATCAAGCTTGACTGCATTTTTTCCCTCCCCTATATAATTAAAAAGCACCACGCTTTACAGCGCAGTGCTTTCGGCTAAACCAAATAGATTGGGAATTAAAATCCGCATGGCGGTATTTACCCCTTGATCATTGTGTCTCTATTATATCGCAAACCATCGTATAAGTCCAACACCCGCAGTCCTTCGAAAGTGAAGCCACCGCGTACAAAAATACAAGTAGTAAACATAAAAAAAATAAAGACGCCTTTGCCCCAATATCAGCATTTAGTGATATGTTAACTTTAAGCCAGAAGCCAGGGCACACCCACTCAAAAACAGTCCATTTTATATACAAAGGTTTTACCGAAGGGGCACGAGTATCGGCGATTGACTGGTATCGGGTTGCTGGTGTATCATGGCTTTGGATAGTCACGCAGCGATAATTAAAAATTTAGTAATAATAATAAGGAGTACGGCAATGAAATTAGACGCAACCCGATTTAGCCTTGAGGGGAAAGTAGCCTTAATTGTGGGCGGAGCCGGTGATTTGGGACATGCCATTGTCACCCGTTTTGCCCAGGCCGGAGCCACTATTATCTTAACTTCCCGCAAAATTGATAACCTGCAAAAAGTAGTCAGTGAAGTGAATGCCAATGGCGGCAAGGCAGCTGCCTTCACTTCCCATCTTGGAAAAAGCGAAGAAGTAAAGAAGATGATGGATCAGGTTAAAACCCAATACGGGACTGTGGATATTGTAGTTAACAGTGCCGGTGCTAATCCTCAAATGGTACCGCTGGACGAGTTGGAAGAATGGGCCTGGGATACAGTAATGAATGTTAACCTTAAAGGCACCTGGCTGGTCAGCAAAGAAGTGGTCAAATTGCTGAAAGAGCAAAAGAAAGGCGGAAGCATTATCAATATGACCTCTTACCAGGGTTTTACCACTACTGAAACTCTGGGAGCTTACTGCACCAGCAAAGCCGCAGTTGCCCATCTGACCAAATGTATGGCCAGCGAATGGGGTAAGTATAATATCAGAGTTAATGCTATTGCTCCCGGTTGGATTCACAGCCGTCTGGCCGATCCTTATTTGAACATGCCTGGCGTCAACGACCATCATCTTGCCAAGACTGCCATCGGACGCTTTGGTGAGCCGGATGATGTTGCGCTGGTGGCCTTATATCTGGCTTCTGATGCTTCCAGCTATACCACCGGCACCACTATCTCCCTGGACGGGGGTTCACTGCTGGGTAGATAATACCCGCATTTTCGCCTAAAAAGAAAACTCTATAAAAGAAAACCCGCTGGAAGTCTACAGCGGGCTTTCTTTTTTACGTATATGCCAGCCAAAAATGCTCTCAAGAATTATGGCGAGAACGGCTATTATCATATTTACAACCGGGGAGTAGCTAAAAACTAAATATCAGAATATTATCATAACAATCAGTCTTAAGCCAGGCTCGTTACGGAACTTTATATTGGACAGTATGAAAATACGTTGAAAAACCGCCTTTTGTGTCATTTTCTGTGGATATTTCGTGTCTCAGGAGGAAACAAAAGTGAATAAGGGATTGCTGGTCTATGAAGACCACCCTAAGGTGGCCGGATGGCTTAAATTGTTGATTGCCTGTATTCTGGGATCAACAATTGTTTTAGGCCTGGTATTTCTGGCCATTAATGTTGCCGATGCCATGATAGTGTTCGCTTTGACTGTTTTTTATGGACTTCTCTTCTATTTTATCCTGCCGCGCAGCTACCAGATTTATACTGACTGTCTGAAAATCAAGTTAGGCGGCCCTTTCAGAATAACAGTCGGCTACCAGAAAATAATATCTGTAAAAAAGGTTGACAGCATTAATGCCTGGGCCTATAGCGGGCTCCGGCTGGCCACTAATAACCATTATGTACTGGAGATTGTCAGGAAAAAAGGGCTGAACGTAGTAATATCGCCTACCAGCGGAGAATTATTTTTAATTCAGTTGAATCAAAATCTCAAAGCCGGCACGAACCGTCTTTAGATCCGGTGAGGTTTGTTTCGCTCTGGGTTTAGTTTGATATTTTCATGGGTGATCAGATAGCGAAGAGCAACCAAAATCAGGATGTTGAGAGCAGTTCCCAGCAGTGCATAAAACTGAAACTGGTAAAAAGCAAAAACTCCGGTCAGTAAAATGGAAACCAGGATGGCCCGGTGGAACATACGGTAAGCCTGCAAACGGGAATGGGCCATCAATACAACTCCCCAGATAATCAAAATGACAGTGAGGCTGGAAGTAATAAAGAGCGCCCAATCAGCCAGCGGTAACCTGGCTTCGGCCGGATTTATCAATACCACCCAGGAGACAAAAACTGTCACTACCAGTACTGCAACGGTGAGAGGGATTTGCAAGTTAGGTATGCGGCTTTTCCAAAGTTGTAAAAACGAGACCAATACTATCAAACTGGCGGTTATGCCCAAAACCAGGTTCCAGGGAAAAGTAACCACGTTGATAGCCGCTGAAAACCCGGTAATGCCGGTAAAAGCAAAGAAGGCCACTACTGCTCCGGGGAACCACCAGCGCCGCAGGCTGATCTGATAATAGCGGTCAACATATTGCTTAAAGCGGTCCAGCCAATATGGTTTGCGCGATGGCACCAATTGAATATAAGGCAGCATTTCTTTCAGTTTTAAAATAAGAGGGTTGTCAGACCGGGAATTATTCAATACCTTCATGACTGCTTGTTCATCCTCGCTGTCCAACCCGTTAATGCTGCCCTGCTTCATCAGTTCAAAAGCGTTGGCCAGGTTTTCCTGTTCACTTAAAGACCGGTTGTTGAACAAGGCCCGGATAGCAATGTATATCAGGACAAATGTAACATAAATAATAGCTACAGCCGGTTGGAAAAAATAATTATTGTCACTGGTAATGAATTTGCCCATCTCATCGATAAAGACGCCGAAACCCACTCCGCCCAAAACGGCTGCCCACTCATGAGACGGATGGCTCAGAAAACCGAGCGTCAGAAAGAGGCCCACCAGCATTAGTAACCCTCCCCACAGCATGTGGGCGATGTGCAGGCCGGCACCCCCTAACTGCGGATAGTCCGTTAAATGTAAGAAAAGGCGAACCAGCAAAACGGCGCCAACAGCGGAGATCAGGAAATTTTCCAGCAGATCTTCGCCGTAAATACTGCGGGCAAAACGGTAAAAAGGACGGTCGTGGCCAGGTTTCTTCACCGTCTTTGACATACAGCCTCCCTGTCAATAATAAATCAGCTTTCCGTTTATAATTAGATGCCCGAACACGACGCAATACAGGGAAACCAATAAATTTATGCCCGTTTTTATAACGGCAAGTCGTAGATACGCCAGGTCTTGTAGCGGTGAGCTCCCATGAATTCGGAAGGGCTTAATACCAGATGATTGTCTTCCAGAAGAAGCGAAGCTTCACAGGACTGGTAACCTCTCTTTACAGCATAAGTTTTTACTTCGTTGAACAGAATAGCATCGATACCCAGATTGCGATAATCCGGTCTAACGCCGAAGAACATCAAGCGAATTCGGGGAATATGGGATTTCATGCGCACCAGGCGCAGCACTCTAATCAGATCACTGTCTCCATACCAGCGGTACTGGGGCTTCATCGGGTAGTATGGGTCAGGAAAGGCTCCCATCACTGCCGCCGGAATGCCTTTTATGAAAGCAAAACGGACCAGCCCCGGATCCGCTACCAGTTTTAGTGAATCGGCGATGGCGTCCGCCTCATCCTCAGTGATGGGTAAAAATCCCCAGTTTTTTGACCAGCAGTCATTATAAATCTGAATCACCAGGCGAACTTCTTCTCTCAATTTAGTTAACACCAGCGGGCGGGTTTCTATATGGCGCCTTTTCTGGAAGATTTTGGCCATGTCCGCCAACCGTTCCGGTGGGGGTGTTTGAACGTCCATCAAATAAGCATGATAGTCTTTAGCTTTCTGCATACCGTATCTTTCCAGAAAAGTCTGGTAGTAAGGCGGATTATGGGTCAGGTCTATAGTGGGAGGATAATTGAATCCTTCAATCAGAATACCCTGCCTTTCATGGGTGGCGTTAGAATACTCACCAGGCCCCCGCATGACCGTCATGCCTTTCGATTTAAGCCATTCTCGAGCTTTATCCAGCAGGGCAACCGCTATGGAATAATCCTCGATAACCTCGAAGAATCCAAAGAACCCAGTGCTGCACTGGTAATGGGCATTGAAGCGGTGGTTCACTGCAGCCGAGATTCGACCGGTGATATGTCCATTGCGGGTGGCTAAAAAGTGAGTTACTTCTGCGTGTTTGTGATAAGGGTGACGGGGAGTAAGAAGGCCGACCAGTCCCAGCAGTCTGTTGCCTAACAGATCGCCCATCAAAGGCGGCGTCCATAAAGTGTTATGTCGGTACAACTTCCAGGGAAATCGGGCAAACTCCTTCAGGCGGGAGTTCCCCAACCCAATTTGTTCAATTTTTAGGCCGTCTTTAAGTGACAATTATTAAACCTGCTGTATCCAATAATTGTCTAATTATAACAAAGCCCATTTTAAAAGTCACAAATATGAAGCCAACTGCAAAATGCCGGCTAACCGGTTTATGTGTAACTTCCCCATTTCCTGTTCAGAATTACGCGGGAGCGGGCCTGGTGTGAACTAACGATGGTGGTATTCCCTCCGCATAGGACGAGGAAGACACGGAGGGAATTAAGTTAATACACCGCGACTATTGGGAGGGGACAAATTTACGTGTGTTTTTGAGCGGAATACCGGCCTCTTCCAGCCGCCTTCGGATTTTGGCGATGCTATCCACCGCCGCCAGACTACCTTCCAGGATAAGTTCACTTGCCCGGTGAAACTCTCCTGGCGAAATATGTGCCAAACGGGGGTGAATAACTACATCTGCTCCTTCAGAAGCAACATGGGCGGAATAATAGGTGGCAACATATATGGTTTGCACAATGACCTGGAACAGATTGGGTTCTTTGACTTCGGCATGTGTGCGTAAAAAAGCCTCCCGCTCTGCTTTACCCGGCGTGACATCCACGGCGATGACAAAATCGGCTCCCATATCTTTGACCGTCTTAACCGGTACAGGATTAACCAGCCCTCCATCCACCAGAAAACGGTTCTGATATTTCGCCACTGCGAAAATAACCGGGATGGAAATACTGGCCCGAACGGCCTCCAGAACTGATCCGGAGTTCATAATTACTTCATCACCGCTTATAATATCGGTGGCGGTACAGGATAAGGGAATTGCCAGGTCTTTGAAATCAGCCTCTCCCATGAAACGCTTTAACAGACTGGTAACCCGTTTGCCGCTAACAAAACCATTTTTGGGCAAAGTCAGGTCAACCAGTGAAGTGAATGCCACCCAATCGAGAGCCATAGCCTGTTTCTTTATCTGCGCCGCATCTTTGTTACGGGCATATAATGCTCCCACCAGGGCTCCGGCACTGGTACCAGCAATTAGATCTATGGGTATACCTTCTCTTTCCAGGACTTCCAGCACCCCTATGTGCGCTAGTCCGCGGGCAGAGCCTCCTCCCAGCGCCAGGCCAACTTTCAATCCGGATGCAGGCATGTCATTCGCCCTCACGCTCGATTACTAAAAAATGAAGCGGATCGGTATGGATTTAGTTTAACGAAAAAACGGGCGTTCTTTCAGGCAGGTATGTTGCGGGGAAAGGATTCTTAACAACTCCTCTCCCCACAGCAGGCATGATTCAGGCGTTTCTAGCAGATAAAACCTACTCTTCTTCAGGTGGAAATTTTTCTCGATCTAGTCCGATCTCTTTCCTGGCCTGGGTATGCAATTTCTGCAGCAGCTTACGCAGGTGAGTTCGCTCTTCAGCAGTAAGTGCAGACATTATGCGGTGAATAGGTCCGCGCTTGGTGGAATATTCGTAAACTTTTTTGCCTTTCTCGGTTAAAGATACTCTGACCAGGTTCTTTCTTTCCAGGTCATGCATCTTTTTTACAAATCCCTTTTCCGCCATCCGCTCAATCAACGCCGAAACTGTGTGAGGCTGGCGCAGAATGAAGCGCGAAATTTCTGAAGGAGTAGCTTTATTATCCAGAGCCTGTACAATGAAAAGAACCCCCACCTGTTCCGGAGAAACCCCGTATCGATGGAGTTCTTTTTCTCTGGACCGGTAAATGGCATACCGGGTATGGGTCAGCAACATCCACAGGTCATGGTCTTCATCCGAGTAAGAGTAATATTTGGAATCCTCATCGTATTGCATATTGCTCCGCATTCCTTCTTTTCTATATTTTGCTCCCGGCCAGGGAGTTCTTATCAATTAAATTATTAAGCTCACCATAAGTAAAATCGATTACGATATTAAATCATTATAGCATGGTTTTGGTAAATTGTATAAACTTTTTGGAATTAATTTCCGGCATTGGGGAAATGCCGGAAAAGGACTGACGGGCTTTTTCCCTCCATTCTGGTCGTAAAAGGATTTTTCGATGGAGAAAACAAGGGATGTATCCCTCCTTCAGATGCTTCGACCTCGCCTTTCGAGGTCTCCGGCATGGCAACTTGTTTTCACACAGTGATAATGAAAAATCAGGGTATTATCATAAATAACCAGTCATAACCCAGGCTCGTTTCGGAGTTTTATACTGGACATGCGTGGTCAGAACTATATAATGAAAAATACGGGAATCTTATGAGTGCCTGGGTACAACCAAATAAACTAAAAAGGATTGTAACTATATGCAGAAGTCTCGAATTTTCATTATTGTGGTAATTTTGTCACTGATTCCGATATTGCTGTCCTGTTCCAGACTGACATCTGCACCGGTTTCGATGGAGGGCGACAGTATTTCTGAAGCTCTGGAATATCAGGGAAAAAAACTGACTCCACTGAAGGACCAGTTAAATAACTCCTTGAGAGGAACGCAGTACCTGGATAAAGAAACCTACCGGCTGACAGTTAACGGGTTGGTCAATAATCCCTTGAATTTAAGCTATTCCGACCTGCTTTCATTGCCTCAATACTCCAAACTAAATACCCTGAACTGCGTAGAAGGCTGGGATTTTGTGGCCAAATGGACCGGTCCTTATTTGAAAGATATTTTTCAGCAATCCGGAATACAGCCAGAAGCCAGAATCGCTATTTTTTATACCGCCGATGTTACGGAAGGCTATACCTCTCTGGAAATTGGCTATATCCAGGAAAAAAATATTATTCTGGCCTTAAAAATAAACGATATCACATTGCCGCCTGAGCGGGGTTTCCCTTTTCAGGTGATGGCAGAAAGCAAATATGGTTATAAATGGGCTAAGTGGGTTACCCGCATAGAATTATCATCGGATACCAGTTTCAAGGGCTACTGGGAACAATCCGGGTACAGCAATCAGGCGGATGTCGGCGGTCCGGGTTTTGGTAACTAATGCTTAGATAGAAAAATCAGTATTGCGCGGTCTTATACCTATCTACTCTCGGGGTCTCGCCTCCATTTCTTTGGACGGGTGTATCGAGACTACGGAGAGACAATCCGCCTGTTATGCTGGAGCTTAAGGGCAGCATCTGGAGAAGGGAAGTCAGTCGTTATCGTCTCTTTATGTCCCATCCCATTTTGATTCTTCACCCTGATTTCAGGAGGTGGTGAATCGGGGCCACGGAATGACCAATTGAACGTAAATTTAGTTACCGGACCGTCAGTAAATTTATAAATAAACTCCATGTATGATATACTTTATTTGTTTAGCAGAGCGGGTTTAGGGGAGAATGGCATGCTAGTGGTTGACCTGATGACCAGAGATATTATCACAGTCACACGTGAAACACCGGTCCTGGAAGCCCTTAAAATAATGCATCAGCATGATTTCCGGCGCCTTCCGGTAGTGGATGAGGACGGCCGACCGGTAGGAGTGGTTTCCCAGCGCAGCATCGATAAGCTGAAACCCTCGGGCATTCCGCTTTTGTGGCAGGCAGGTTCCTGGGCTTCCAAACATACCGTGGGAGAGGTGATGAACAAAAGAGTCATTTCTGTTAAACCCACCGATACGGTTGAATTTGCTACCTATAAAGCCCAATCCAATAAAGTGGGTTCACTGCTGGTAGTTGAAAACAGTAAAATGGTGGGTATAGTTACCACCAACGATATTTTTTATAAGGTTGTTAATCCCACGCTGGGGCTAAATGAACCGGGTTCCCGCATAGTGGTAATCGGGGGCGGCACCGGCAAAAACGCGGTGGAAATTCTATCCGCCATAAACCGCTTGGGAATAGAGGTAAAAGTTATCTGGGCGGTGGTTTCGCCCACCAATCGGCAAAATAATCTGGTGGTACATCTGGATACGGATGATGCCCGCAAAGTGGTGAGTGAACTGACTCGCATGGGATACGAAACTCGCATAGTCAACCGGTAATCTGAATTTACCTTCCGTTCATTTTTATTCTTTTTAAAATGAGGGTAAAATTAAAAGTGGTCAGAGAGTGATATTGTGAACTCCGGCGCCAGGGTGGATAAACAGGTATATAACAGGCTTTAGCACATCCGCCCTCAGATTCTCGGTTGCATTTTTGGGGGACAGGTGAATCGGGGCTCCGGAATGACAATTTGTATGTATAGTTAAATACCAGAGTTAGTACTGGATTTGTGTGTAAATATCCATCGCCAGAAACGCCAGCGTAGCTCAGTTGGCAGAGCAGCGCTTTCGTAAAGCGCGGGTCGGGGGTTCGAATCCTCTCGCTGGCTCCAGATTTTCATTGAAACACTCTGTTTTTCGTATCAGAGTGTTTTGTTTTTCGGTCATCATACGCGGCCTGCCGCATAGGGCCAAAGGAAACTGTCACCGGAGAGTCCTTCTTACCTGCTAATATTTGAATGCGGCAACACAACCCGTTGGATAACGTTTTTTGGAATTTGCCTTTGATAGTAAATAAAACCGAAATGCAGTAACATTGAATGTGAGTTGACCAGTGTCCTGATTAACAAACTCAGTTTAAAAAAGGGAGATTCGAAAATGAGCCGGTTTATTGAAAAACTTAAAAAACAACGCCAGCAGGAACCCCAGCCGATGGGTTTCTTGTCCAACAAATCCAAAACCGTAAAGAATCAAATGTTGTTAATCGCTAGAATTTCGGCTGATGTTTGGGGAAAATTAAGCGAAAGCCTGACTTTGGTTGATGCCGTAGTATTCGATGTTGTCAGAGCAGATGATATGGCGGCAGTGGTAAAAGCCGGGCAGAATAATGATAGTCCTCCGACCGGCGGCTGGATAAAGAGTTCCAGCGCGGCTGTGCTGAGAAAAGCCATCGATGCGGAGTGCGATTTTTTGATATTTCCTTCTTCAGTCCCAGTTTCGCTGGCCCGCCAGGAAAAATTGGGGCGGATAATGGAACTGGATGGTAATTTGAGCGATGGTTTACTGAGAGCCGCCAGTGATTTGCCGGTGGATGGTTTCATAGTCGCCAGCCGGGCTTCCGAAACGGTTTTGACCATGCAAGATTTGCTGCATTTTCAGCGGATCCTGCTTCTGGTCAACAAACCATTGATAGCGGTCATCACGGATAATTTCCGCGGTCCCGAACTTCAGTCTTTATGGGACATTGGCGTTGGCGGGGTGATAATAGAGGCCAGCGGCGAAAAAGCCTTAGAGAATATGGCTGAAATCAGGGCTGAGATTGATAAACTGGAGCCCCCGGCATTTCGCAAGAAGTCCAAAATAACGCCTCTTCTGCCCAGAGCGGCTGCGTCAGCGCCCCCTCCTCCTCCAGGGCATGAAGAAGAGGAAGATGAATAAGAGACTGGCCTTGCAAGAGACCTGGTAATTCACAATCCGAATATTAGCCGAAGAACTGTAGCCGTAATCCTGAAGGTATGGGGGATTCGCCGGTGAACTGGTGTACAATACCCTTTCATAACCGGATCCAGCTTTTTTTAAGGCACCTAACATCCGGCCGAGCTCCGGCCGTTTTATTTCTGTCTGTAGCCATGCTTTTATTCAGTCAAAGTCCCGTTCTGGCCGAAACCGGAAAAGTTGATGATGCAAAACATCCTGGTTTTTACTCCGGCACTGCAGTGTACATGGATATTAAACTAAAAATATATCCGCTGAATTTGCATTTAGTAAACGGTTCAACAGGTTGCCCGGACGTGGTGGTCGAGAACGCTTCAACTGTTCCTGCTGTTACAGAAATAAAAACGTCAACGCCTGCTGCCACCGAAAATCAGAGCACTCAGAGCACGCTTCGGTTGATCATGTTTCTGGCGGCTGGGTTCGTAGTACTGAATATCATTCTGTGGGTAGTGGTCTGGCGGGTGTTGCGGAAATTTAAGAAGCTTTAGTGGACAGGCCCC
>DATIKD010000269.1:0-5542 GCA_035477965.1 Dehalococcoidales bacterium
TTTGAAGTTATTGACATGGGCATAGATGTACCCAAAGACAAGATAGTGGCCAAGATCAAAGAGACCAAACCGCAGATAGTGGGCTTGAGCGGCTTCCTGACCCTGGCCTTTGATTCGATGAAAGAGACCATTGATGCCATCAAAGCGGCCGGCCTGAGAGATAAAGTTAAGATTGTGATTGGCGGCGGTCAGATTGATGAAGAGGTCAAGAAGTATACCGGAGCGGATGCTTATCGTCCGGATGCGGTAGCCTGCGTCACTCTATCCAAGGAATGGCTGGGTATAAAGTAAACTGCAGTTTTCGGATAGAAATCAACAAGGACAGGCGGCAGCGCCTGTCCTTGTCTTTTTGCCTCACAGGTGATTGAGCGCTGCTGCCGCACCTGTCAATACTGGCCTTAGGAATAATCGGAGAATTCCAGCACATAACATGGCAACTTATGCCGACTTTAACCAGCCTTACATTGACAGGCTTACTAATCCTTGATTAAATCAAAACATAGACTACTTCTGTTTTAAGGGGTCAGGTAATGACATTCAATATTGAATTTGAGCCGGTGGGCCGGCGGGGAATATGCCAGAATGGAAAGAGCCTGCTGGAAGATGCCCGTTATCTGGGTGTGGGGCTGGTCAGCATATGCGGTGGATTTGGAAAGTGCCGGGCCTGCAAGGTACGAATATTGAAGGGATCGGTATCCGAGCCAACGACAACCGAGATTGATTTTTATTCACCTCAACAGATAAAAGACGGCTGGCGGCTGGCTTGCCTGACTTATCCGGAGAGCGATTGTACTATCCATGTGCCTCCCGAGTCGCTGACTACTTTTCAAAGAATGCAGGTCGAAAGCCACAATATTCCGACTGTAGCTTCTGCTGCAGTTCAGAGCTACCGCATAAAAATGACCGAACCTGATTTTTTGGATCTACGTTCGGATTCAACTCGGGTTCTAGATGCGCTGAAAAAAGAACACGGAATCACCTGCAACATGGTTGATGTAGAAGTTCTGCGCGCTATTTCGCTCAATTTGAGGAATTCAAAGTGGAAGACTACTGCCTTTGTCAGGAATAATGAAGTTCTCAGCCTGAACCCTGCCGGGCAAGGACTGGGTTTAGCAGTTGATGTGGGAACCACCAAGATCGCCGGTTATCTCCTGGATATAGAGACGGGAAAGACTCTGGCCAGCAAAGGTATTATGAATCCGCAAATTAGCTACGGCGAAGACATTACCAGCCGCATTCATCATGCCCTCAAGTCAGATGAATCGGCCGTTCTTTTGCAGAAAGCCTTAATCAACGGAATAAATGGTCTGGCCGCTGATTTATGTGCTGAGACCGGAGTGGATGCACTGGATATCGTAGATGCGGTGATAGTGGGTAATACTGCCATTCATCATCTGTTTTTAAAACTGCCGGTATATCCTTTGTGTTATCCCCCGTTCAATGCCGCTGTCCAGGAAGGTCTGGATATTAAAGCCAGAGATACCGGGTTGAAGCTGGCACCTGGGGCATATGTACATGTTATGCCGAATATCGCCGGGTTTGTAGGGGCTGACCATGTATCCATGCTGGTAGCCATAGATGCTCTGAACAATCTGGATTTGACTCTGGCGATTGACATTGGCACCAACACGGAAGTTTCTTTAATCAGCAACGGCAGCATATTCAGCGCCTCCTGTGCTTCAGGTCCAGCCTTCGAAGGCGGGCAAATCAGTTGCGGGATGCGGGCTGCCACCGGTGCAATAGAACGGATGCGGATAGAGGCAGGAAAAATACAATTTAAAACAATTAATGATGCGATACCGGTGGGGATTTGCGGGTCTGGAATTATTGATTCCATTGCGCAGTTATATGACGCTGGTATTCTGGATGATAGCGGCCGGATGAAAGGCGATCATGCCGGAGTTCGGGAGACTGCCGGTGTCAAAGAATTTGTATTATATGCCGGCAACGGAGAAAATCCGGACATCGTAATCACTCAGAAAGATGTTAGAGAGGTCCAGTTGGGCAAAGGAGCCATCCGGGCCGGTATTCAGATTCTTCTGGAAAAAGCCGGAGCCAGGGAAGAAGATATTAAGCAGGTGTACATCGCGGGGGCGTTTGGGACATATATTGATGTGGCCAATGCCATTTTATTGGGAATGCTGCCGGACTTGCCGTTGGAAAGATTCAAGCAGGTGGGTAATGCGGCTGGTCTGGGCGCCCGTCAATCTCTGATTTCTGTCAAAAAAAGGGAATTGGAGGATGCAATCGCCAAAAAAATGAATTATATTGAACTGGCTGGTACTGCATCCTTCAACAAAACTTTCTTACAGACACAATATCTGGGCAAATACCGTATCATGAATGGTAAAAGGATCAAGTTGTAAAAATAAAAGTAGCATGAAAAATTCAAAAACAGGTTACAGGTGGGAATATGTTTGAGTCTTTAACGGAAAAACTGGGGAAAATATTCAGCCGTTTGGGAAATAAGGGCAAATTAACGGAAAAAGACGTAGATGATGCCATGCGGGAAATCCGCCTGGCGTTATTGGAGGCGGATGTCAATTTTAAAGTGGTTAAAGAATTTATCACCAGGGTTCGGGAACGTTCGGTGGGTTCAGCAGTTTTAGAAAGCCTGACTCCCGGCCAGCAAATAGTCAAGATCGTCAATGAAGAATTGATAAATATTCTGGGCGGTGGTCAGAGTAAATTGAATCCAGCAGGACATCCTCCGTCAATTATCATGCTGGTGGGTTTGCAAGGTTCAGGTAAAACTACTACGGCCGCCAAGCTGGCTTTGAATTTAAAGCGCTCCGGTCAGAGCCCGCTTTTAGTGGCGGCAGATACCCGCCGTCCGGCCGCTATACAACAGCTTGTAACACTGGGTAAGCAACTGGATATTCCGGTATTCAGTGAGGATACTACAGTGCCGGTAAAAGATATTTGCCTGCACGCTCTCACCAAAGCCAAACAAACTGCGGCTAGCTGGGTCATTCTGGATACTGCCGGACGCCTGCATATTGATCAGGAATTGATGGGTGAGCTGGAAGATATAAAAAGGGCCACCAACCCGAACGAAATATTGCTGGTGGTGGACTCAATGACTGGTCAGGATGCGGTTCGAGTGGCCGAAGATTTCAATAACCGCGTAAATATAACCGGACTGATATTGACCAAACTGGACGGCGACGCCCGGGGTGGGGCGGCGCTGTCTATTCGCTGGGTGGCTAAGGTACCGATTAAATATATTGGTACGGGTGAAAAACTGGACCAGATGGAAGCTTTTTACCCGGAAAGATTAGCCTCCCGTATTTTGGGAATGGGTGATATGCTCACTCTAATTGAAAAAGCCGAGCAGGCTTTTGATAAGAAAAAAGCGGTTGAATTACAAAAGAAGTTAGAAAAGGCAACTTATGACCTGGAAGACTTTTTAACTAATTTAAAAGAAGTCAGAAAAATGGGATCGCTTACTTCTCTGGTCTCCATGGTGCCCGGATTATCCAGAATGGCCAATAAAATTGATGAAAACCAGCAGGAAAAACAATTGAAAAAAGTGGAAGCCATTATCCTTTCCATGACTCCCTGGGAAAGGCGTAATCCCAACGGAATTGACGGCAGCCGAAAGCGCCGTATTGCCGCCGGTAGTGGCACGCAAACTTCAGACATTAATCAACTCCTGAACCAGTTTCGTCAGATGCAAAAGCTGATGAAGATGGGCATGAAGGGTAAGTTGAATCCTGACATGCTAAAGATGTTTCGCTAAAAGTCCTGCCTGAACAACACACACCTAAATCCAGGTTCTCTTAACTATGAAACTGGTCGATAGTCAAAAAGGTAGACAATAAAAGAGCAGGTCTATCTAGATATCGATATTGACGTTCTTTTATCTATATTCTATAATTAGTAGAATTTTGGATGCTTTTGAACAGTTCGACTGAAAACCGGTATGAATTAAGTTAACCGGTTTGTCCTGAACTGACAGGCACAAATACTGTACGAACGAGATACCCTGTTGGCTCGCAGTTTTTAGGAAATGATCACAGATGAATCCTTATGTCAAAAAAACAATATCCATAAAAAGTTTTAAGTACAGGGAAATATGACTCAAGGCGAAGAAAAAAAATTACCGGCGAGGGAAATCTGGTCGATTCTGGACCGGACCGGTTTTGCCATTTCCCGGCTGCGGGAACTGGAACTGCTCAAATACGGACTTACTATCGAACAATCTTCCGTATTATATATACTGACCAATACCAGAGAGGGATCGATCACTCCCGGTGAACTCGAAAATATCACCATGCGGCAGCATCATTCCATATCCGTATTGACTTCCGGCATGGCTGCCTCCGGGTTGGTAAAAAAGGTTAAGCATCTGGATGGTAAAAGGCTAAAAATTGAACTGACGCCCAAAGGCAGAGAGCATTATTTGCAAACTACGATCACCTCTCTGGAAGAGTCCTTTTCAGCCTTATCCGAAAAAGAATGGCTTATTCTGTCTACATTTTTTACCGGTTTACTGTTAAAATCCAGGCGGATGTTAAATTTGGCGACTGATTTATCCACCAAAATTGCCGATGAAAATACCAACCTCAGGCAAGGCTTGCATATTCATGAACTCTGGACGCTTCTGGATAGAACCAGATTCGCCATTTCCCGTTTGCGAAGCCTGGAACTGGCACATTTTGGGTTGACTATTGAACAGTCCTCTATTTTGCATATGATCAGCAACCGGGAAACCACTACAGTGAAAGATATGGAAGACCTGACCATGCGCAGGCAGCACTCAATATCATCACTGTTGAAAGGGACAATCAAAATGGGGATTGTGACGCGTGTCAGAGAAAATAAGGAAAAACGTTTCAGAATAGAGCTAACTCAGTACGGCAAGCACCTTTACCAGAGTCTAACCGTCAATTCGCTGGAAGAGATATTTTCTGTGTTATCGCCACTCGAAAAAGAAAAAATGACCGAATTGCTGAAAAGGCTTTTAGGCCGGGCCCGTTATTTGCTGGGGATGGCCTATCAACCACCTTTTTTTCAGCCGGACGCAGGGGGTATTAACGCACCTGGAAATAAAACCCAATAGATTTGCTCACAAGATAAACTGCCCAACAGGGACAAAATTTTTTATAATAATACAGGATAAGGTTTGCACCAATTAAGCATCACCAGTGAATGAGAAAACCGGGAGATTCCGGCTCAGGAGGTTATATGGCGGGAGTTCTAGACGGCATAAAAATTCTGGATTTTACACAGGTTTATTCCGGGCCTTTTTGCACTTTGCTGCTCAGAGACCTGGGAGCTCAGATAATAAAAGTGGAAAGGCCGGGTTCAGGCGACTTAACCCGCAACGATGTCCCACATACCGAGGGGCATGAAGGCGGAGCTTATATTATTCTAAATCGGGGTAAAAAGAGTATTACACTGGATTTGAAAAATGAAAAAGGGCGGGCGGTGGTCCGTGACCTGGTCCAGCAGGTGGATGTACTGGTGGAAAACTTCAGTCCCGGTACGATGGATAAACTGGGAATGGATAGTAAAGCTATGTGTGCGCTGAATCCCG
>DATIKD010000270.1:0-2175 GCA_035477965.1 Dehalococcoidales bacterium
TCCGCTGCTCTACCTACTGAGCTACCTCGGCAGCACGTGTAAAATTATACCAATTACACAGGCTAAACGCAACTTTCGGTTTTGCCGGTGAGTCTTCCACAAGTGGAAAACGTCCGTAAAATTCTACCCTCGAAGAATAGCTCTGCCGAAAGTATGGGGATACCGTTACATAAAGAAATACACATAAAACGTTGTAAATGCAAAATCCATGCGCCGTAGTTCGCTCTCTGGTATAATTAATTCAAATAATCCCCATGCGAGTATGATGGCAAATGTCTAAAGAAAAACCGAACAAAAAGAAACAGTCCGGAAATCACGGCCAGGCCGGAAGTCAGGACGTCGGCGCCAGGCCGGCCAAAAGATACCTCACTGACGAAGAAAAAGCCTGGATTATCAAGGAGCGGTTAGCCAGGCGACCGGTCATTATCTGGCGTTACCGCAACGGAAAATGGAACCGCCGTCTCATTTTCATGCTGGCCTTAATGGCGGTGGCTCTAGTCGCGGCTTTTTATTTTTTAAGCCAGATCTAGCCCAAAAACCCGGCCAGTACAGAAGAAAACTCTCCAAATTTTTCGCGGTAGACACTGTGACCGCAATCAGTAAACACTTTGACTCTACAGTCCGGAATGAGTGTTCCAGCCGCGTAGGCATGTTCCATGGGAACTATGGGATCATTTCCACCCCAGACCACCAGGGTAGGGACTAAAAGATCCGGAAGTTGAGCCAGTAAAACATTTTTTTGCTGGGTATAATTGGATATGGAGGAGCCTATTTCAAGGCTGGCGGTTTTTATGGGCTGTTCAATCACCACGTTGGCTAAAACTTTTGCCGCAAATTTGATGCCCTTAAATAGAGTTATCACCACTTTCCCGACAATTTGACAGACCGGCCGGGATGAGAACATTCTTACCCACCAGGCAATTTCCTTACCCAGGCAAAGACTGCTGACCAGCACCAGCTTGCGCACCTTGCTGGGATATTTTAAAGCGAGATGGGCCGCAATTCCGCCGCCAAACGAATGGCCTATCAAATTGAAAGATTTTAAGCCTGCAGCTATAGAAAACTGATTGACAAATTCCGCCACCTCTGGAACAGCGTAGGAATCCAGATCAATTGAAGTCAATCCAAAGCCAGGCAAATCGGGTGCGTAAACATGATAATTCATTGACAGGACTTCGATATTGTTTTTCCATGAACTGGCGCCAGCGCTTCCGCCATGAACAATAATTAATGGTTCTCCCTGACCGCATTCATAATAATGGGTATTAATGCCTTTAACGTTAACAACTCGACTTTGAATATTCACCACTACCCTCAAATCCTCCCCGGATAAGACTTAAATTGTTTTGTATTATGACTCTAAACTCTCTCAAAAAAATAACAAAAATCCCTTCCCAGTTAACAATTGCATTACAATGTGGATCCTGCACTCTGAGGACAAACCGGACATTGATTGCTTATTTCTATAAATATAACGTGCAGGTCAATGGCAGGATAGGGCTTTAAATACCATTTCTGATAGTTGATAACATGAATATTGTATTTTTGCGGGAATATTATCCAGTCCCAAAAACCCGTAATTCGGCAACGACTGAAAAAATTGATGCCTGGTTTAGAGATCAAAAAGGGTGTTCTTAAATCTCGGAAGATGTGGCCATAGAAGCAGCAAAAACCGCGGGTTCTAATCTTTCCAAGGCTGGGTTTAACCATTAATAAGGGCACACTCAGTCACTGTATTGAAGAATATCCATGAAAATTAAGACCTGGCTTTCTGCTGAAGCTCGTAAAGTTTGTTGAGGGCTTCCAGAGGCGTGAGGGTATTGATATCCAACTTTTCTAATTCTATCACAACTTCCGGTTTAACTCCAAATAGCGAAATCTGAAAATCGGGCGATTCTTTTTTGCCAGGTTTAATCGTAACTTTCGGGGTCTGGTTCCGGGAGCTTTCCAGTTCAACCAGCACTTCCTGGGCGCGGTGAATGACTGGTTTGGGCAAGCCCGCCAGTTTGGCCACATGTATCCCGTAACTCCGGTCAACTCCGCCTGGAACAATTTTACGCAGGAAGACTACTTCTCCCCCCTCTTCGTTAACCGCCACATTGTAATTTTTTACTCTCGGCAGATAAGTAGCCAACTGCACCAGTTCATGATAGTGGGTAGCAAAAAGCGTTTTGG
>DATIKD010000271.1:0-13112 GCA_035477965.1 Dehalococcoidales bacterium
AAATCTGCCTGCCACTTGATAAAAAACGGCAGCGAAATTGAACCACTGAGCCTGATGCGAAGATGGCAGGAGATGGGGTATCAAGTTGAAAACCTGGTGGAAGTACCAGGCACTATCAGCCGCCGCGGCGATATTATAGATATTTATCCACCGACCAGTCAGTCGCCCGTCCGGTTGGAATTTTTCGGTAATACGCTGGAAAGCATCCGGCTTTATGACCCGGCTACGCAACGTTCCCAAAAGGTAATTCAGCATATTTTTATATGTCCTGCCAACGAAATTTTACCTCTGAAGCATAATCCGGCCGCCACCAGGCTTCTGGATAAACTTGATCTTTCCGGCTGTGGCGAAGACATCAAACAGCAATACCAGCAGGAAATTCAACAGTTGCTAGAGGGACAACGACCGCCCAATCTGGCTTTTTATTCTCCGGTTTTTAATTCAGGCAACATTCTGGACTTTTTACCACCGGATACTCTGGTAATTCTGGATGGATTATCCCAGATTAAAGAAGAGGTGCACTATCTGGACCAGCACAATCTTGAAATCCGGCGGAAAAAAATAGAGGACGGAGAGCTTCCCCCCAATTTCCCAGACCAGCACTTCAATTGGGAAGAAATCAAAACCAGATTGAAAAACTGGAAATACTTTGATTTGCTCCACTGGGAAGAATCAAATAGCTCTCAGGCTTATAAAATGGATTTCTCTCCGGCTCCCAGTTATGCCGGACAACTGCCCGCCCTGATCCAAAAATCACAGGATTTTCTGACGCATAACGACCGGTTAATTTTCATCAGCAATCAGGCCGCACGCCTTTCCGAGTTATTTGAAGAAAAACACGTTCCGGCAACAGTGGCCGGTGAACTGAAAACAGTCCCTCCGGCCGGCAGTTTGACTCTTTTACAGGGTTCATTGGAATCCGGCTGGCTGCTGGGCAACATTCATCTTTTAACCGACCGCGAAATATTCGGCTTTATCAAAGAGCGGCGGTTCCTGAAAAAGCGTTCGGTAAAAAGGTATAAACTCCTGGTTGATATAAAACCGGGAGATTATGTGGTCCATATAGAACACGGCATCGGTCAATTTACCGGCATCCAGAACATGAACGCGGGGGACGCTCAAAAAGAGTTCCTAATGCTTTCTTACGCCGCCGGTGACAGGCTCTATGTTCCTACTGATCAGATTGACCGGGTAAGCCGTTATATCGGCTCAGGAGAAGATGCCCCGGTTTTGAGCCGTCTGGGTACGCAGGAATGGAACCGCACCAAACAGAAGGTCAAAAAGGATGTCGAGGAAATCGCTCATGACTTGCTGGAGCTTTATGCCAGGCGGGAAATACTGGAAGGTCACGCTTTTCACGCGGATACCGTCTGGCAACAAGAGCTGGAAGCTTCTTTTCCTTATATCGAAACGCCCGACCAATTGAAAGTCCAGGACGAAGTCAAGGAAGACATGTCCCGCTCTAAACCCATGGACCGTCTGATAGTGGGAGATGTGGGGTATGGAAAAACCGAGATTGCCATCCGTGCCGCCTTTAAAGCAGTAATGGACAACAAGCAGGTGGCTGTACTGGTGCCCACCACCGTTCTGGCCGAACAGCATTTTATTACTTTCAAACAGAGAATGGGCGCTTATCCGATTAAAATTGACGTGTTGAGCCGCTTCCGTTCGCCCAAAGAGCAAAAAAATGTCATCGCCGCTCTGGCCGCCGGAAATGTGGATATCGTCATCGGAACTCACCGCATTCTTCAGAAAGACGTTATTTTTAAAGAACTTGGACTCCTGGTTATTGATGAAGAACAGCGTTTTGGGGTAGGCCATAAAGAATATCTAAAAAAATTGAGGGAGCAAGTTGATGTCTTAACCTTGAGTGCCACTCCCATTCCGCGCACTCTGCACATGTCACTGGTAGGGGTACGCGACCTGAGTGTGATCGAAACCCCGCCGGAAAACCGTCAACCAATCCGGACCTATGTAGCCGAGTACAGTGACCAACTGGTTCGCGAATCTATCTTAAGGGAATTGAACCGCAACGGACAGGTCTTTTTTGTGCATAACCGTGTACAGGGCATTGCGGCAGTGGCAGGGCGCTTGCAGCAATTAGTCCCTGAAGCCAAAATCGATATCGGACATGGACAGATGCCCGAGGACAAGTTGGAGAAAGTGATGTTCAGTTTCCAGCGGGGTGAATTCAATGTGCTGGTCTGCACTACCATCATAGAATCGGGATTGGACCTCCCCAACGTCAATACCCTGATCGTGAATAAATCGGATAAATTTGGATTGACCCAATTATACCAGTTGCGCGGTCGCATCGGACGCGGCAGTAATCTGGCCTACGCCTATTTTCTTTATGACCGTGATAAACGCCTGAGCCCTCTGGCTGAAAAACGCCTGCGCACGATTTACGAAGCCACAGAACTGGGCGCAGGTTTCGGTATTGCCATGAAAGACCTGGAAATCCGCGGAGCTGGTAACCTATTAGGGTTGAAGCAAAGCGGTAACATCAGCGCCGTAGGTTTCAGCCTTTATACTCAACTTCTGGCGGAGGCAGTGGAGGAACAGAAAGTCCTGCGATCCAGTCCGAGGTTGCCGGTCATAAAACGGCGGCCGCCTACTTCGGTGGATTTGCCCGTAAAGGCTTTTATCCCGGAAAACTACATCTCTGAAATAGATATGCGCCTCAGTTTGTACCAGCAGATCAGTGAAATAGATAATCTGGCGGCCATTGAGGACATGGACAAAGAATTGCAGGACCGCTTTGGTCCACTGCCGGTCGAAACTGCCAACCTTCTCTTCATAGTCAAAATGAAAGTCCTGGGAGCTAAAGCTGGAATTGAAAGCATCAGTACCAATGATGAACTGATTACACTCAGGCTATTTCCGGGTTTGCTATTCAAGCGCGAAAACCTGGTACAATACTACCGGTACAGTTTAAAACTGGGCAATACTCAAATAATTGCCAATTTGAAGAGACTGGGCAAGGACTGGCAAAAAGTTCTGGCCGAAATTATTAGTAGCGCAGCCTTATAACAAAACGTCCGGATACAACCGAAAATTGTTCATACACGCCGTGTCAATTACTATAATAAACGTTTCTCATGTTGTCAATTTGGCTCTCCCGTAGTACTATGCAAATAATGGGCAAGTGGGTCTGTTAGGTCCAGTCTCCGGTAGAAACCCTGAACTGGAACAGAAATTATCCCTCCATGTCCCTGTAAAATATTTAAGGAAGGGGGAATGAAATTTGAAAATCCTGCTCGTCTACCCTGAATATCCGGATACCTTCTGGAGTTTTAAGCATGCCTTGAAATTTGTACGCAAGACCGCCGCTTTTCCACCCCTGGGTCTTTTAACCGTAGCCTCCATGCTGCCGGAAGAATGGGAAAAACGCCTGATAGATATGAACGTTCAACCCTTGACAGACCGCGATTTGAAATGGGCGGACTATGTTTTCATCAGCGCTATGATAGTGCAGCGCCAATCGGTCAATGAAGTCATACGCAGAGCTAAAAAACTGGGCGTTAAAATGGCGGCCGGAGGCCCTCTTTTCACTACTGAACCCGAATTATTTACTGAAGTTGACCATCTGGTCTTAAACGAAGCCGAAGTCACCCTTGCCCCCTTTCTGGCAGACCTGGCTCGCGGGGAAGCCAGGCATATTTACTCCACAACTGATCATCCGGCACTAACTGCCACACCCGTTCCGATGTGGTCTTTACTGGATATCAAAAAATACAATTCCATGAGTTTGCAATATTCGCGCGGGTGCCCTTTTAATTGCGAGTTTTGTGATATCACTTTCCTGGACGGACGCGTCCCCCGAACTAAAGAAAGAAGCCAGGTACTGGCTGAATTAAACGCAATCTATGATCAGGGCTGGCGGGGTGCCCTGTTTATCGTGGATGATAACTTCATCGGCAACAAGACCAAGCTTAAGGCTGAAATCCTGCCTGCTATTATTCGCTGGCAGGATGACCATAAAAATCCTTTTTCGCTCTTTACCGAGGTCTCTATCAACGTCTCTGATGATGATGACTTGATGAAGTTGATGACTCTGGCCGGTTTCAACCGGGTTTTTGTCGGCATCGAAACTCCCCATGAAGCCAGCCTGGTAGAATGCAACAAAAACCAGAACAGCAGCCGCGACCTGGTAGCAGCAGTCAAGAAAATCCAAAATAACGGCATGGAAGTTATGGGAGGCTTTATAGTTGGTTTTGATAGCGATCCGGGTTCGATTTTTAAAACCCAGATCAGTTTCATCCAGAAGAGCGGCATCGTCACCGCCATGGTAGGGCTTTTAAATGCCCCGCGCGGGACCCGCCTTTATCAGCGCCTGCAAAAAGAAAACCGGCTGATAAACCAGAGTTTTACCGGCGATAATATGGATGCTTCTCTTAATTTTATGCCTAAGATGCCTCCTAAAGAACTGATTAAAGGCTATCAGCATATCCTGGAGACTATCTATGCTCCGCGCTATTACTATGAAAGAATACGGGTACTTTTGCAAGAATATCAACCGAAGGCCAAAACCAGGGCCAGACTGCCAAAATCAGCCCTGCTGGGCTTGATAAACAGTATCTGGTTTGTCGGCATTCGTGAAAAAGGGCGGCGCTATTACTGGAAGTTATTCGCTTCCACCCTGCTGCGCAAACCGCGGGTATTCCCCATGTTCGTGACACTAACGGTCTATGGCTACCACTTCCGTAAAGTAGTCGCCCGCACTACCCTTCTGCCTTCGGGCGGGACGGCCTGATAAAAATAAAACCCGGCGTAATAACCGCCGGGTTTTGTTTTTGGGTCACCCTGTATTTATACCGGTGTGAGGTCAGATGAGGGCTGGGATACTGGCCAGGGTTTGAATACGGATATAGTCCGGGCTGTCAGGCAAGGCGTCCCAGCGATCCAGCAAAATAGCGTCCATTCCCGCTCCCCTGGCCCCGACCACATCATTTTCATACTGGTCGCCGGTAAAAACTGTCTCCGAAGCCTCCAGACCTGCTTTTTTCAAAGCCTGCCTGAAAATAGCAGAGTCCGGTTTTTCCGCGCCGGCTTCTTCAGAAGTAGTGACAAAATCCACCAGATTGCCAATGGCGGAAGACTGGATGGCGCTTAAAACCCTGGCATCGGCATTGGTTATGACTCCAATCTTGAGGTGCTTTCTTTTTAGTTCCTGTATAGCCGGCAGTACATCTTCAAACAACACCATTTTTCCGCTAAACTCAGAAAGAGTTTGCTGAACAATTGCCAGTTGAGTTGCCACCGGGATATCCAGGCCGGCTTCTCCGGCAATATATTGCGCATACAGAATATAATGCCTGGCGAGCGCTTCCGGGGTTCTGGGTGTGTTCAACAAAGGGGCTCCCTGCGTAAAATAATAGCGGTCGCCCCTTTGAATTCCCTTAAAAATTGTACGGAGAGTTAATTCGATGCCATGCCGGCTGAAAACTTTTTGATAAAGCAGTTCGCGGGGAACTTCATAGCCGGCCAGAGTGTTAAACCAATCGAAAAAGACTCCCCTATATTTCATTGTCAGGCATCAACAATGCCGAATTTTTTCAAATAATCGATGGCATCCTGCACAGTTATTATCTTCTCGGCGTCAGTATCCGGAATTTCCACTTTCTTTTCCGGAGTAGAAAACCCTTCTTCAATAGCCATAATCAACTCAACCAGGTCAAGTGAATCTGCTCCCAGGTCTTCGGCAAATTTGGCGGCTGGGACTACTTCGGATTCCTGAACCCCCAACTGGTCAACCACGATTTTTTTGAGCTTATCATAAGTTGCAACTGACGTCATAAATAACAATCCCTCCGTTAAGACTTTTTATTGGCTGCAAGGCTGCTAACCGAACCCAGTACTCCATTAATAAAGCGCGACGAATTGTCACTGCCAAAGGTTTTGGCCAGTTCGACTGCTTCGTTAATCGCAACCTTCACAGGAATTTGTTTATCATGTAATATTTCAAATATTGCGATACGCAATATGTTCCTGTCAACGATCGAAATCTGGTCCAGCGGCCAGGCAGGTGCAAAATCCCGGATGTTCTGGTCCAGTTCCTCACGGTGCAACATAACACCGTCAACTAATCCTTTCGAAAACTCCAGCACCTCATCAGGTATCTCGATGCGTAAAAGCATATTATTTAACGAATCAACCGGTTTGTGTTTAACCAGATCAAGTTCATAAAGGACTTGCAGTGCTATTTCTCTGGCTTTATGTCTGGCGCCTTTCATTTATTTTTTAAGTTCCTGGACTAAAATCAATGCTTTATTATACCACTGTCCGCAACGGCGGTCATTTTTCTTTAGTTGCAAGGCAAAAATCAAGAGTTCTGTAACAAATATCACCAGCCGGCAATCATACCGCCGTCCACAGCCAGATACTGCCCGGTAATATATCTGGATTCATCCGAGGCAAAAAATGCCGCGGCATCCGCTACATCCTGAGGGGTGCCGAAATACCCTGCCGGGATGCGTTTTTTAGCTTCTTCTTTAAAAACATCAGACAGTTTATGGGTCATATCCGTCTCAATAAAACCTGGGCAAATCGCATTAACTGTGATCCCACGGGATGCCATTTCCTTGGAAACTGTACGGGTCATGCCGATGATGCCGGCTTTGGCCGCAGCATAGTTGATCTGTCCGGGATTGCCAACGATTCCGGTCACACTGCTGATGTTTATAATTCTGCCGTAACGCTGCTTCATCATGTATTTCAAAGCGGCCCGGGTGCAAATAAATACACTTTTTAGATTAACATTGATCACAGTGTCCCAGTCTTCATCCGACATCCGCACAGCCAGAGCATCACGCGTAATGCCGGCGTTATTGACCAGGATATCAATCCGCCCGTAGTCAGCCACGACTTTTTCCATCATTTTATCGACTTCCGGTGTAGAGGCTATATTGGCTTTAATGAAGATACTCTGGTAGCCTTGACTTCGTAATTCGGCCGCCGTCCCTTCCGAATCAGTAATATCGTTTATCACCACAACCGCGTTCAAAGCCGCCAGACGGCAGGCAATGGCCTTGCCAATTCCCCTCCCGCTGCCGGTGACCAGAGCTACTTTACCTTTCAGGTCCATCGCGGACTCCTGCTATTCGCTAAATTTAAAGACCTTGTCCAGAGTAACATTCATCTCAGGGTTCAATTGCCAGGTTGTGCAATTCATTTATATTGCCAATATTCCGTGTCTGGACAGTCTTATCTATTCTCTTAATAAGACCGGTGAGCACATTGCCGGAACCGATTTCTATAAAAGTGTCTATTCCCTGTTCAATCATGAACTCAACCGATTTCTGCCACTGGACGGCATGATTCAATTGGTACATCAGTTCATTCTTAATCGCTCTGGCAGATGTTATCATTTCTCCAGTGGTGTTGGCAATGATGGGAATCACAGGGTCTTTCAAACTGAAATCCGCCAGGACCCGATAAAGCCCGTCAGCCGCCGGCTGCATCAAAGGCGAATGGAAAGCCCCGCTGACCTGCAGCGGCACCACTCGCGCGGCGCCCCTGGCTTTAGCTGCCGGCATGGCTTTTTCGATGTTCTCCCGAGAACCGCTGATAACCAGTTGTCCGGGGCAGTTGATATTGGCTAACCACACACCGCATTCGGCACACACCTGATTAACAATCGCCTCATCCAGACCCAGAATAGCCGCCATAGCACCTGGCGTGCGCTGGCCGGCTTCATTCATCAAACGCCCGCGCTCTTTGGCCAGATAGATAGCTGACCGGTAGTCAGTCACACCCGCCACCGCCAGTGCCGTATATTCCCCCAGACTGTGACCGGCCAGGAAAGCCGGTTTTATCCGGCGGACGGGTTCCACCAGTTTTTGGGCGGCTTCCAAACAGGCCAGGCTCATAGTTAAAAGCGCCGGCTGGGCGTTTTGTGTTTGGCGGAGGTTTTCCTCAGGACCCTCAAAACATAATGAGGTGAGTGACAGGTCTAATACTTTATCCGCCTCTTCAAAAACCCGCCGTGCTTCCGGATAGGCATCAAACAAATCTTTTCCCATGCCCACTTTCTGGGAACCCTGACCTGGAAATACAAAAGCGCTGCTATTCAATATCGACCTGCTACCCCTTTAAACAAAATATCAGGAATATATTAATCGAAACGAAATATTTTGTCCAAAAAATACTAAAGATTAACCTGTGACAACCGTTGATAACGCCATAAACGGCTGAATTAACTTTCAGCCGTTTTAGTGGTTGCTGAGAACAGTATGTTCCGGTGGATAGCTGGACTCCGGCTAGGTAGTTTTCTTTTTATCAGACTTAATTTTGATTACTTCTTTTCCGCCGTAATAACCGCATGAAGAACAAACATGATGGGCCAGCTTTTCACTGCGACACTGCGGACAGGGAAATGAATTTGATGCCTGAACAGCCTGATGGCCGCGTCTTTCTCTCTGGCGTGATTTAGCGTATTTTCGTTTCGTTAAGGGTGCCATTTTTACTTCGTTTCCTTTTTTTGATTTTTCGATACTTTAATCGCCGCGTTTAACTCTACCAGTTTCGCCCAGCGAGGATCAATCTCTTTTTTATTGCACTTGCATTGCCGCGAATTTAAGTCTTTCCCGCAAATACTGCATAAACCGGCACAATCCTCTTTGCAGAGAGGCTTCATCGGAATTGCCAGCAACGCATGCTGACGGATCACTTCCTTTAAGTCAATAATATGATGGTCATCTATGAAAGAACTGCCGGGATCATCCGGTATTTCAAGTGCTGTTCCATTATTAACATCCACAGTCGGGAAATATTCTTCTTCGATTTCAAGGGCCAGGTCCAGATCAAATACTTTCAAGCACCGGCCGCATTCAACCGGTAACTTGCATCCGGCATTACCTTTGGCCAAAATCCCCCGGTTAGTCCGGATAAATTTTGCTTTACCCTGAACTCGGGTACCAACCCCAACTCCCAAAACATCGATGAAACCATCCAGGTCATATTCTCTCTCCGCACCGACGTTCGCTTTCATTTGTTGGGACACATTGAATTCCACATGTCCCTCCAGGACAATATTCTTAATCATTATACTTTTAAACCTTTAATATGCGCAAATCCGGTAACTTTAAGGCTAGTATTCCAGGCCTTTTTCCGAGGCTGAAACATAAAAAAAGAAGCCCGGATTTTATCCCGGGCTTCCGGTGGTTCATTGATTCATTTTCAGGCTTTAATACCCAGTTCATCCAGTTTAGATTTGGTGGGAACTCCTTTTAAGTCCCAGCCCCGCGCCTCATAATATTCATCCAGCATCACTTTCAGATCGTTCTGGCTGATAACCGCCCCTTTGGAAGCGCCGGCTTTAATCGGTTCAGTCATTAGACGCTCCGGGAAGCCGTCATCCTGGCGGGTAAAACCCTCCCGGATGTTAAACAATCTGGCCACATTGTTGACTCTTTCACCCACTTTGGTGACATCCTCTACAGTCCAATTGATACCGGTTACTGCCGTTAACAACCTGGATATATGCAGTGGAGCATCACCCGGTATCGCCATATCCATGATGAATCCGCAGAGAGTTGGGCAATCCGTGGTGGAACAGCGGGTATCCTGATTCCATTTGGTCAATTTCCCCTTCCCTTCAGCCGCGAAACGGTCAACCGCATTGGGTATGGGAATACTGAAGATTTCCTGGAAGGCGTATCCGCGGCAATGGTCAGCTCCGTTATAGGCTGTGGCAAAATTGAGACCATGGGCTTTGGCGCCGCGCACATCATAAGCCGGTAATTCCAGGCCTTTAACATGAATAGCCGCTATTTCCGAACGTTTGCCTAATTCCTCCGCCGCCTTTTTCACACCTTTGGCCAGTATGGCTCCCAGCCCTTCTTCAAAGGCTATCATCCGCAGCATCTCTATCATGGCTTGATGATTGCCAAATTTGAGGTCCAGATTATTCGTATCTTTTTTCGTTAATACCCCGGCTTCGTAGAGTTCCATTGCCATCCCGATAGCTACCCCGGCTGAAATAGTATCCAATCCGTATTCATCACACAAACGGTCCCCGGCGATAACGGCTGGCATATAGTCAATACCCAAATTACTGCCCAGCGAATAGGTGGTTTCAAACTCAGGACCTTCGCTGAGATAGCCGGCATAGGGGCCGCTTACCACTTTTTTAACCTGGGAACAGGCTACCGGACACACATCACAGGCTACTTTATCCGTGATAAATTTATCCTGAGCGGCAATACCCAGAGTGGGTACCATGTCCTTCTCACCAGTGGCCAGCCAGTTATTTATGGGGAATATGCCCAGTCCGGTTAAAACATCAACCACACAGGGAGTGCCGGTTTTGGAGAATGTGGGGTAAAGCATGGGGCTGTCCCGCATGGCTTTGACCAGTTCACGGCGGGCCTCGCCAAATTTAGCAGGATCAGCGATAGTGGGTTTACCTGAGCCCATAACCGCAATAGCTTTCAGGTTCTTGGAGCCCATAACCGCCCCCATGCCCTTGCGGCCGGCAGCTCGCCGTTCATTGATGATGCAGGCCATGGGAATCAACCTTTCGCCGGCCGGGCCGATGCAGGCTACCCGGTAGTTCTGGTCTCTCAATTCATCCTTGATAAACAACTGAGTATCGGTGGTATTCATGCCGCTGTATTTTTCGGCATTGCGAAAGCTTACATCCCCGTCTTTTATACATACATAGGTCAATTTTTCGGCTTTGCCTTCGATGATAACCATATCATAGCCGGCCTTTTTCAGCTCGGATGGGAAATAACCGCCGGTGTAAGAAGCCGCAATTGTGTTAGTTAAGGGCGATTTGGAGGCCACCACCATCCGGTTGGCGCAGGGGGTTCCGGTTGCATTGAGCGGTCCCACCGCCAATATCAGCAGGTTGTCTTTATCCAGCGGATCAGTACCCGGTTTGAATTCCTTATAAAGATAGGAAAACGCAAAACCGACTCCGCCCATAAACTTTTTGAGTATTTCTTGAGGTAGATCTTCCGTAGAGCTGGTCTTTTGGGTGAGATTAATCCTTAAGATTTTACCCATGTATCCATTCATTAAGCTGCCCCCCTTTCGCATTTTTTGTTGAACACAGTATAACGTCTTTTTCGCATAAGATGCAAGCCGTTTTCAATCACATAATACACAGAGGTGAAACGCCCATCCGCCGGATTGGATAGAGTCCAGTGCAAACCACCCAAGGGAACCTGTGAGAAATACAGCCATTCTGACTTTGTTGGGTAGCTGCTAACCGCCGGCCACAATCAGAATAATATAGAGTCGGTCGCCGGAGCGCAGCGGTTGGTCTTTTGTCTCAGATTTGGGGCTTTCCAGATTGATGGAAATATAAACGCCGGATAAAACCTGGCCGTTTTCATTAAAAATTAATGGCCGCAAAGCCGGATATTTCTCCACCAGATTGTCCAGGCATTCGCCCACTGTACTGCCGTGTGTCTCAACCACAGCCTGGTTGCCGGTATAACGCTGCAGGTTGGAATAGAGATGGACCGGAATTTTCATTTCAGTTGCGCCCTTTGACAACTTGTCCCCTCCCCGCTTAGGAGTCACCTCTCTGCAGTATTTTCAAACCTTGCCGGATAACAAATATTTTTTCACTTCCGACCATAGCAGAAGGAACCAGATAGTATAATCCGACTGGTGTTGCGCCATTTCTTCGTCAAGCTCCGGCAGAGAAATCCGGCGCCATTCCAATACCTCATCCGGATTTATTGACGGCGCCCCTTCACTTTGCCCCCAGAAAACATGATCAAACTCGTTCTCAATAAGACCGCCGCCCACATCTGCCCGATAAGAAAAAGTGAAAATCTCCTTTATGTCAACTATCAACCCCATTTCTTCCTGCAACCGCCGCCTGGCTGCCTGGATTGGAGTTTCTCCCGGGAGTGGATGAGTACAACAGGTATTGCTCCATTTTCCCGGAGAATGATATTTGACCTGCGCCCGCCGCTGCAGCAATAACCGGTTTTGAGAATCAAAAATGAAGACCGATACAGCCAGATGCCGCAGCCCTTTTTGATGAACTTCCAGCTTGGGCAGGCTGACAATTTGCCCGTCTTTCACCAGCGGCTGGCCCAGAGAGTCAACCAGGATAACCTGTTCCTCACCGTTCATCCGAAAATCCGCCGTTTATTTTGAGACTCCGGAATCTGACCGCTCCGGAAGGCCTTTGCGCATCAGAACACAGAGCCGGAGGAGTTCCCGGTTATTCACCACCGCTGAGGCTTTTTTTACTACGGCAAAATCCCAGTTGACCAATTTATCGGTAGACCAGGGCTCTTTAATATCCTGTTTTTTAGTCCGGTATTCAGTGATAATCACCTTGCCGTCAGGATTGACATAATTACTGAAAACTCTTTGCAGGTATTGCTCCTGCGACTCATCCAGCACATAGCTTAATTCAGTGCGCACAAAATCAAATTTTTGCGGGCTGGTCCACTTCAAGGCGCTGCCTACCGTAAAATTGGCTGAAAAATCGGACAACCGGCTTCTGGCCAGGGCAATCAGCTTTTCTGAAAGATCAATACCCCAGGGCACCAGCTTGAAGCCGCGGTCTCCGCTCCATTTAACCAGGCATTCCAGCAGATAACCGTTTGAACAGCTAATATCCAGAAATGCGCCTGACTTGTCCACACAATCAGCAATCGGCTTGCGGCATTGTATCCAGGCCTGTTCGTCTTCCAAAAATCCGGCCTGTTTCCACGCCTCTGGATATTTCAGATAGGACTCATCCAGCTCTTTTTTAAGTTTATCCAGCCACCTATCGGTTAAAGGCACAGAACGGTCTTTAAACGGATTCATAAACATAAACTTTTTCCCTGCTTTTTATTTCGATTTGCGCTTTAATACCTTCAATACGGATGCCTGAATGCCGTTCGCATCCAGGCCGTAACGAGCTAAAAGCAATTCGGGTTTGCCGGATTGAGCATAATTTTTTAGCGCCACCGATTCGACCGGTACGGGCCGGTTCTTGGCCGTTATCTGAGATACTATACTGCCCAGCCCGCCGTGTTCCAGGTGTTCTTCCGCCGTCACAATCGCTCCGGTTTCAACCGCAGCCGTAATAACGGCTTTTTCATCCGCTGGTTTAAGCGATGACATATTAATGACCGCGCAATCGATGTTTT
>DATIKD010000272.1:0-7711 GCA_035477965.1 Dehalococcoidales bacterium
CCCTTGATCCACCATTCAAGGAGGCTAAGCCGAGTTTAAAATTTACTCCCAAACCTGCGGGTCAGCTCACCTTCATTCGAGGCTATTTGATGGTGAATTTTGGGTATCAGTGCGGTGACCGAATATCTCGCCGGAACTGCGGCTCCGCTACGACGGTGTAGACATTTTTGGAATTCTGCTATAATTTCAGCTAGCAAGGGATTGGCAGGATTAATGGAAATGGTAACAATGAAATTTGTTTATTACCAGGAAAATGACATGTGGGTGGGCTGGCTCGAAGAGTTTCCTGATTACCGGAGCCAGGGTAAAACTCTGGACGAACTAAAAGAGAACCTCAAGGACATTTACCAGGACCTTAACACGGGAAAGATTCCGCATGTCCGCAGATATGGGGAACTCGTCATCGGATGAAAAGAGCCGAGCTTATCAAGAAAATAGAAAACTCAGGATGCGTTTTGATACGTCATGGTGGTAAACACGACTGGTATCAAAATCCGAAAACCAATGTATCTCAGCCTGTTCCGAGACACCGCGAAATTGTTGAAAGTCTGGCAAAGCATATCTTAAAAATGTTGAGCCAATGATACCATTTTACCTGAGTTCAGTTACGAACCATATCTACAGACACAGGCCAGGCCCAGGCTTTGAGAAGGAATCCGTTTGAACGTTACCGGGCTAATTTTGAGACTGGCGCACCAGCATTGCTCGCCGCTCAATTGAAATAAATCAGGCCGCAGTCGTTGGGCCGGCCGCAAATGGGACAGGTTTTTTCGTCTATCAACCTGTTGTTCTCCATGCGTTCGGGGATAAACAAATGTTTTTGGCAGAGAGTGTATTTTTAGTCCTGGCAGAAGAATTCCGTAATTACAACCAATCTCTATCGATCTGGTTTTCAAATATTTTCAGAGTGGTGAATTCAGCCACTTTTATGACGTGATCGGAAACCAGAATGCCTGCTCCATTAACGCTGGTGATAATCTCGTTCTCTCCGGGTTCATCCAGTGAAAGCTTGAAATACGGCCCGGCACAGCCGTCCCCATCGACAGAAATGCGCAGCATCTTGCCGGGATTCTTTTCCAGGATATTCTGCAGTTTTTCTCGGGCTCCGTCAGTAATTTCAATCATCGCCTGACTATTCCGTTTTATTCTTCCTAAAACAAAAAAGTGGCAACGAGTGGATTTGGACCACTGACCAAGGGCTTATGAGTCCCCTGCTCTACCACTGAGCTACGTTGCCATCCTTTATTTTTATACCACATCCCGCTATACAGGTCAATTTTAAGACTCTCCGCGAGGCAAGTATTCGGGCTGATTTTTAATGCGGGATAAGCCTTATCCGGCGGCTACTTCCGGGGCACAAAAACATTTTCAAGCCGCAACTGGAAGCTTTGCATCAGCCTCTGAGTCGGATGCAGAAGGCCGATCGTAAAAAACAGGCTCAGCCTGGGCTATATTGGGTTGCTCAGGCTGGGCCTAAAAAAGAGAGAGATGAAGTCGGACTTTATCTTTTAGTTTGAATCGGCTGGGCTGGTTGTTGAAGGAGCAGTAAAGCAACCCCTGGGCATAAACCCGCGCTCAAAACCGCGGCCCTTCCCCATACCACCTCGCTCAAAACCTTCCTTCTTTTCGAAACTCTGAATATCGATATTGGGTTTGGACTCCAGCCACTCCTTGTATTTGGCCGCTTCTTCAGCGGTCAGTTTACCATCCGCCACCATCTGGTCTAAACGGGCTTCCATAGCCTTCAACGCCTCAGCCGCACGCTCTGTTTTGATTTCGCTTATGGCCTGGTCAAAGGCAGCTTGCACTTTATCGGTTTCCAGCCCTAATATGGTTGCCACCTTCTCCACCAGAACACCGTACGAATCAGTTTTAGCCGTTTTTGTCACCGCAGGTTCACTGGCATAAATCCCCACGGCAGTTGCGCTGGCGGCGGTCATAACGATTACTGCCAGTATTGAAATAAACACAACTTTTCTTTTTTTAAACATCCTCACCTCCGGAGTAATTTTTTCTGCCTTTCAGGGTTGGTCCTCCGCTCCATCCCCTCTCATATTTATCATACTAACAGTGAAATGTTAAAAAACAATTAATTTTTTGAGGCGTTGTCCGTGATTTTACTAGGAGCCGCCTTAAAGGAGAGTCATGGTTGGGAAGCTATCAGACAGCCACAGATCTACAGGCATGCCGGAGATCCCCGCAGAATAATGGAAAAAAGAAGTTTCAGACCAAAAGAAAAAGCCCGTTCTCAGAATCATTAACTGGCAAGAACGGGCTCGTTAAAGGTGCTTATTTATTAATGAGAAGGTTTGGGTGGAGGTGGTTCCTTCAAACGCAAAGTATGAATAATTACTGAACAGGCCATCTCGTAATCAATACGTTCAGTATTAACGACGATATCATAGCAGGTGGGATCTTCCATTTCAGCTCCGAAATATCTTTTCAGAAACTCACGTGCGGCATTATCAAAGCGGGTCATTTCATGCTTGGCTTTATCCTCGTTTAGATTCATGGTTTCCATGACTCTCTTCAAGCGGGTCTTGATAGGAGCCACAATAGAAACATTGATGGTGTGAGGATGTTCTCTCAAGACAAACTGGCTGCCGCGCCCGTAAATTATGGAGCGTCCCTGGGCCAATTCTTTAACCAGAGTGGTTAAAGCGGCCAGATAACGGGTATCATCCAGAGGGATTTGAGAAATAGGCAGATAAGCTCCCTGGACACCTACGCCGGTAGCATAACCTTTTTGCAAAGCTTCCTCGATGCGTTCTCGCAAAGACACCGGAGGCATCTCTTTGGCAATAACTTCAGTCTCCTGAAGGTTTAGTCTGGAGGCCACCTGGGCGATTATCTCGCGGTCTATGTAGTCCCAACTCAGCTTCTGAGACAGCATTTTCCCGATCTCGGGCGCACCGCTTCCCAGCTTTCCCCGGATGGTTATTACTGGCATACCACACCTCCTCAATACTAAAAGGTAATTCTGGCTTTTTTCAGTTTCAGTGAGATTTCCGGACCATATTTCCCAGCAAACAGACTTCAAATCCGGCTATCTGAAAAATATACTATCGCAAGAACCTAAAACCAGACGCTCTTTATTTAGTGTTTTATTATACCATATTTGTCAAGACCCTTTCGAAAAGCCGGATACGGCATCGCAAGAACTCATTGACAGATATATCAGCCATTCAGTTAAAGCCAATATGCAGGTATAAAAGTGGCAATACTCCGATATCGTTATCTGACAACGTATAAATTACCATCTTCGGAACTGATATAAACTTTACCATCCACCATCAACGGATCGGAGAAGATGGGACCGCCGATCGGGATATCCCGGATAATTCTTCCATTCGCGGTTTCCAGCAGGTAAAGATGTCCATTCGCGGTGGCAGCGTAAACTATACCCTGAGATAAAACGCCGGCATACACCACGTTGTCTTCTACTGGAGTTTCCCATTGTTTGCCCCGGGCTGAGACATTAATTGAGACCACCTTTTTGGCGAATCCCACATAGATGTTTTCACCCTGCAAGGTGGGTGAAGCAACGGAAGTATCGCCCCAGGAAAGGAGTGACCACAGGAAGCCGGACGGCGGCGGCGGAGCCGGTAAATCACCATAAAAGGCCAGTACCTGCCAGGGCGGCCGGATGATAAATTCTCCAAACCAGTTGCGGGCTTTGCCATCAGAGGCAAAGACGACCGCATCAGTAGTGCTGAAGTAAACGGTATCACCTGACACAATGGGCGAAGATACGATTATGCGGCGGGTATTCAATCTGAAACGCTGGCGGCCGTTAGAAGCATCCAGGGCGTACAGGTTGCCGTCGGTTGATCCGAAAAACACTATGCCGCCGGAAACGGCCGGGGAAGAATTAATGGTGCCGCCTGTTTCTTTGGACCAGATTCTTTTGCCTGTGACAGCATCCAGGCAGTGCAGAGTATAATCATCACCGCCGAAATAGACTTTTCCTCCGGCCACGGCGGCTGAGGACTTTATGGGGTATCTGGCGGTGTATTCCCACAGTTTTTCTCCGGTTTTAGCGTTTAAAGCCCTGAATTTACCGTCATTGGAGCCAAAATAGACCACATTGTTAACCACAGCCGCGGAAGATTCCACCCATGATTCGGTTTTATGGCTCCACAACAACTGCCCGCTGGATTCCTGGATAGCATATAAATTACCGTCCCGCGAACCTACATAGATAACCCCCCCGGCTATCACCGGAGAAGAATGCATACCGGCATTGGCAGTAAAGACTTTGGTTACTTCCCCCTTCGGGACAACATCTCCCAGCTTCTCCAGGCCGGAACGCGCCAGGTCCCGTCCGTACATCGGCCATTCACCCGGATTATTAACCACCCCCAATTCCTCATTGGGTTTGCTGATCAAATCAGTCATGTAAAATATAATCAGAAAAGCTGCAACCGCACACAAGCCTAAAATGATCGCCAACTTGATCAGATTACGCTTCTTCTTGCTCGAACCTGAATTGATGTTCCGCTGCCAGCGTTCTATCAGATTTTTAGGTACTTCCAATTAAGGCTCCTCGGTCATATCGATTTGGTACTATGAGGTACTGACTTCAAGGTGTAATGATACAGATATTGCCGGGCAAATTCAACTGCCCGGTTAGAAAGCCGCCAATTTAGTCAGGCGGGTATTTTCCCTTCAGGTAAACCTTCCTTTATTGCGCCGGTTTTAAACTCCCACCCCAAAAATTCCAGGTTTTTCTATTCAATCACTTTATCGACTTAATTCGGTGGAAATCAAGTTCTTCAGGTAGTCCGGCAGCCCGGCCAAAGGTATAACAGCCGCTTTTTTATCCGTTCGCCGCTTGAATTCCACATTATTTCCCTCCAGAGTGCGGGGACTGACGGTAACCCGGAAAGGAATTCCAATTAGATCAGCATCATTAAACTTGACGCCCGGAGACTCCAGCCGGTCATCGAACAATACTTCAATACCTTCTTTCTGTAAATCCGCATAGAGTTTACCGGCGGCTTCAATCACTCTGGGATTATCCATAAACAGACCGCAAATATGCACTTGAAAGGGAGCCACCGGCAGAGGCCAGATGGGGCCTTTTTCATCATGGTTTTGTTCGATGGCGGCCGCCATCAGCCGGCCCACACCGATACCATAGGTACCCATCACACAGGTCCGGGAAACACCGGCCTCATCAATAAATTTAGCGCCCATTTTTTCCGCCAGAGCGGTACCCAGTTTGAAAATATGTCCCACTTCTATGCCGCGGGTCGCGGAAAGGGTTTTTCCACATTTGATGCAGCCATCACCCACTCTGGCTTTAGCAATATCCTGCACAATATCAACCTTAAAGTCGCGCGGATAGTTCACGTTTTTGATGTGAGTATCTTTCTGGTTTCCACCGGCTACAAAATTGACTCCGCTGACCACGGAATCATCACAGATAACCTGAATTCCGGCCTTCAATCCCAGCGGCGAAACGAAACCGCCTTCCAGCCCGGCGGCGGTGACTTCCGGCTCCCCCGCTAACCGCAAATCATCGCATTTCAACACTTTTTTCAGCTTGATTTCGTTAATTTCCAGGTCACCTCTGATCAAGGCCATCACCAGTTTATTATCAGCCATATAAAGGACCACTTTCAGAGTGTGGTCAGGTTTTACTCTGAGAAATGCGGATATTTCTTCAATGGATTTCAGGCCGGGCGTGCTGACCGGCTGCAGGTTCAAGGGTTCTTCAGAGGCCAGTTTACTTTTAACACTGACCATTTTTTCAACGTTGGCGGCGTACTGACAGGACTGGCAGTAAATGATTTCATCTTCACCGCTTTCCGCCACCAGCATGAATTCCTGGGATTCCTTGCCGCCGATGGCGCCGCTGTCGGCATCCACCAGTAAAGCCGGCAGTCCACAGCGGGAAAAAATATTGCGGTATGCCTGACGCATTTTATCGTAGCTGATGTCCAGGCCTTTTTCATCCACGTCATAACTGTATAAATCGTGCATCACAAATTCCCGCACGCGCAGCAGTCCGCCGCGGGGGCGGGGTTCATCCCTTAATTTGGTATGGAGTTGATAGGGCATTTGAGGTAAATCGCGGTAGCTCTGGATCGTATGGGCGACCAGATCGGTAATGATTTCCTCATGGGTGGGACCCAGCACCATTTCCCGTCCGCGGCGGTCTTTCAGACGGAAAAGCACTTCCCCGAAGCTGGGCTCGCGCCCGCCCTTCTGCCAGATTTCCACCGGATGCAGGACAGGCAGTAAAACCTCCTGACCTCCCGCCTTGTTAGATTCATCCCGGATGATATTCTCAATTTTGGTTAATACCCGCAAACCCAGCGGTAAAAACGAATAAATTCCGGAAGTCAACTGGTTTATCATACCTGATCTGACCAGATACTGGTGACTGATGGTATCGGCATCCGCCGGCACCTCCCGGATAGTTCTGCCAAAAAGTTGTGATACGCGCATTTTATCTCCCTGAAAAGTAGTACTTTGGATTAAAGACCTTATTGATTGACCAGCAAACTTTCAATTTCGCGGATTAGTTCAGCCAGTATATCTTTCTCTGCCACCGTACGGACAGGCTGGCCCTGTTTAAAAATTACCCCTTTACCTTTCCCGCAGGCCACGCCTATATCAGCATCTCTGGCTTCACCGGGGCCGTTAACCACACAACCCATGACCGCCACTTTAAGAGGCTGCCTGACTCGGGACAAATATTGTTCAACCGCTAAAGCTAATGATACAATATCCGTTTCACTACGGCCACAGGTGGGGCAACTGACCAGTATCGGCCCGCGCTGACGCAGATTTAGGCTTTTTAAAATCTCATATCCCGCAAATACTTCATCTTGCGGGGGGCCGGTTAGAGAGACCCGCACTGTATCACCCAGGCCTTCATGCAGGAGGATTCCGAGGCCCACCGCACTGCGCAGCATCCCCTGCCGCGGCGTACCGGATTCAGTTATGCCGATGTGAAAAGGATAATCCACTCTATCCGCCATCAGCCGGTAGGCATCCAGGGTAACCGGCACATCAAAGGCTTTCAGGCTGATTTCAATCAGATTGAAATCCAGATTTTCCAGGAGGCGGATGTGCTGCATGGCCGCTTCAACCATCTTTTCCGGTAAGCTTAAGCGCGTATCCAGGTTGGCGGGCAAACTGCCAAAATTTACTCCGATGCGGATGGGGATATTTTGTTCTCCGGCTGCCCTGACCACCTGTTCCACTCTGTCGCGCTCTCCGATATTGCCCGGATTTAAGCGCAATCCGTCTACTCCGGAGCGGATGGCCTCCAGCGCCAGCCGGTAGTCAAAATGAATGTCCGCTACCAGGGGAATGTGAACAGCCTTCTTTATCTCTTTTAAAGCCGCAGCCGCCTCCATATCCGGAACAGCACAGCGTATGATTTCGCAGCCGCATTCTTCCAGTTCCCGAATTTGAGCCAGGGTGGCCTGGATATCCCGTGTATCCGTTTTGGTCATGGACTGCACACTGATCAGGGCGTCTCCGCCCACGGCCACACTGCCGATATATATTTTTCGGGACCGGCGTCTTTTTATCATCAGGATACTCTCTTTAGAATAATAGATTGCCTGCAGGTCAGTTGCAAGTCTGGCCGCCTGAAGATAGTGCCGAAACGGATGTCCCAATGCCCGAAACCAAAAAAATCGACCAACCATTCTCAGGCCAATTTCAAACACCCGCGGACCCATGAAACAAG
>DATIKD010000273.1:0-6734 GCA_035477965.1 Dehalococcoidales bacterium
AGGCTCTCCAGCAAGACAAACGGCTGACCCTCTTCCGGATCCTTCAGCCTCACCAATCGAGGCTTCCAGGATGACAGGAGAGGGAATCCCAATCCCAGGTTGTCTTTCTGGAGCCCCGAGAACGTCTTCATACCTGATCGGGGCGAAGAATCTGGAGGGGAGGGGATACGTCATGACGTGACTATAACGTTTGCCCCCTCGTCCAGATCCTTCAGCCTCGCCATTCGAGGCTTCCAGGATGACAAAGAAAATCACCACCGGATGCTTCAGCCTCGCCGTTCGAGGCTCCCAGGATGACATCTCGTTTTCAAACCCTGATAAGGAATAATCAATTCTAACCCAGGCAAATTACGGAATTTTGTCTTGGACAAAACCACCTTTCGGATCTGAAAATACTCCTCACTGACGGATTGACAAGCTGTGGTATAATTGTACGAATAATTAGGGAACAATTGTTCCTACTGACAGAACACCCTGCGCAAATTGGTTTTATCCGAAGCTGGACCGGCAGCCAATTTGGCGATTTTCCAATAGATTATTTTATTGAAATACCCAAAATAGAACAGTCCCGGTTATTCGGAAATCTCACTCCGTTCCTACGAACATCCGATCAATTACAGAGGGAATTTTCAAGATATTTTAGAATCAGGCCCATCCTCTGGTATTTAGATACAGTTTTTTAAGTAATTGATAAAGGAGTAGAGTATGTCGCAAAAATTCCAGATGTGGATTGGTGGAAAACCAGTCGATGCAGTTTCAGGTAAAACCTATAAAGTAGTCAACCCGGCGACTGAAGAAGTCTTTGCCGAGGTCCCACTCGGCGGGAAAGCGGACGTAGACCTGGCCGTCGCCGCCGCCCGGAAAGCTTTTCCTATCTGGTCGCACAAGTCTCAGGATGAACGGACTCGTATTTTAAACCATCTGGCCAGTTTGATTCCGTCTTACGCCAATGAACTGGCTGATCTGGATATCCAGGACCATGGCACTCCCACCCGCATGGCCCATGGCATGCAGCGCAGTTTGGGTCCCCAGATAGAATGGTCTGCCCAGTCTGCCCGTTCATTACTGGGAGAACAAATTGAGACCTCCCGCCAGAATACTCTTTTCTATATGCGCCGCGAGCCCATCGGAGTTTGCGCACTAATAGTCCCCTGGAATGCCCCCCTTGCCATGGTCGTTCTTAAAATGTCCCAGGCCCTGGCGGTCGGCAACACCTGTGTAATTAAGCCGCCCAGCATCGATTCCTTAACCTCTATCAAATTTGGCGAAATCATCTCTAAAAGCCAGTTACCGCCCGGAGCGGTTAACATCATCACCGGTCCCGGTGATTTGGTAGGCAATGCTCTGACTGCGCATCCGGGAGTGGATATGATCTCCTTCACCGGAAGTAGTGAAGCCGGAAAAGCCATCATGGCCTCTGCCAGCCAAACAGTCAAGCGGTTGGCTCTGGAACTGGGCGGCAAGAACCCCTTTATCGTTCTGGAAGATGCCAACCTGGATTTCACCGTCCCGCGAGCCATCATGTTTTCGCTGGCTAACAGCGGCATGATTTGCGCTTCACCCGGCCGTTACTACATTCACAAAAAGATTCACGATGAATTTGTGGAAAGATTGGCTGCCGGTTTCAAAAAGCATGTGGTCGGCGATCCACGGGATGAAAAGACCATGATGGGGCCGCTGGTCAGCGCCGAACACCGCGATCGGGTTGAAGGTTATATTCAAAAAGGTATTGCGGAAGGGGCTAAGCTGGTGGTGGGCGGCAAACGCCCCACTGAGCCTCCTATGAACAAGGGCTATTATGTCATGCCAACCATCCTGACCGGAGTCAAACAGGATTCAACAATCGGCCGTGAAGAAGTATTTGGCCCGGTGGCCTGTTTTATGGAGCCATTCACCTCCGAGGCGGATGTCCTTAAACTGGCGAATGACAGTCCTTTCGGTCTGGGAGCTTCAGTTTGGACTCGCAACGTCCCCAAGGCCATAAGATTCGCCCATGAAATCTGCGCCGGCGCGGTATGGATCAATGATCACATGATAATCGGGCATGAATTACCCTGGGGCGGCTTTAAGGAGAGCGGCTTCGGTAAGGAAAACGGCGTGGCCGGACTGGTAGAATATACCCAGCTCAAACAAATCGGTGTGGACCTGACGGACATTGTTTAAACGAAGCGGGAGTCAGATCTGTTTTCCGTTCCTGATTGGGTTGCCGGCTAGATGCAGTAACCGGAAATAAGGATGGAGTTTTCAGCTCTGACTTCCCGACAGTTTTTGAAAAACTTGAACATTTTAGTACACATGGAAGGAGGAATACATGCAGGAGTTTAAAATGTGGATCGGCGGCCAATATGTCGCTGCTGAATCCGGAAAGACCTTTAAGGTCTATAATCCGGCCAATGAAGAAGTCATCGCTGAACCGCCGGAGGGGGGAATAGCCGAAGTCAATAAAGCGGTGGCCGCGGCCCAGAAAGCCTGGCCTGTCTGGCGTAAAAAAACCCAGGCGGAGCGCAGCCGCGTCCTGCTGCAAATCGCCGAAGCCCTGAAAGCCAACGTCGCGGAATTAGCTCGCCTGGATACTCTGGACCACGGTACCTCGGCTCGCGGAGCCTTGATGATGGCGGGCGGTATGGCTGGAGATTTTGAGTATGCGGCCAGAGCCGCCCAGAACTTCATGGATGAAAAAATACCCGCCAAAGGCCAAAATTTCAATTATTTCCAACGTGAACCGGTGGGGGTTTGCGCTGTGATAGTCCCCTGGAACGCCGCCCTGGGCGTAGTTATCACCAAGGTATCCGCTGCCCTGGCGGTGGGCAATACCTGCGTGGTAAAACCGCCGTCGTGTGACTGTCTGACCACACTTAAATTCGGAGAAATCCTGGCCGGTGTTGACCTTCCGCCCGGTGCTCTCAATATCATCACCGGTCCCGGCGGACTGATAGGTGATGCCCTGGCTTCCCATCCCGGAGTTGATATGGTCACCTTCACCGGCAGTTCGGAAACCGGCAAAGCGGTCATGGCGGCTGCCAGTAAAACCGTTAAGCGGTTGGCGCTGGAACTGGGAGGTAAAAACCCCTTCATCGTCTTTGATGATGCCGACCTGGATACCGCAGTTTTCAAAGCAGTCATGACTACCTGCGCTAATACCGGCCAGATCTGTGCTTCTCCCGGACGTTTCTATGTGCAGGAAAAGGTTTATGACGAATTCGTGGCTAAATTCACCGCGGCGGCGTCTAAAGTTGTGGTGGGCGACCCCAACGACCCTAAAGCACAGATGGGACCGGTAGTCTCAGCCGAACACCGTGCCAAAATAGAAAGCTACTACAAAATCGGCGTTGAAGAAGGGGCCAGACTGGTATTGGGCGGCAAACGGCCAACTGAACCCCCACTCAATAAAGGCTACTATGTGGTCCCGACGGTTTTCGCTGATGTCACACAGAATATGCGTATTGCCAGAGAGGAGATCTTTGGTCCCACCGCCGTTATCCTTAAGTTCAGCACCGAAGAACAGGTTATAGAGTACGCTAACGATACCGTTTTCGGGTTATGCGCCTCGGTCTGGTGCAAAGACCTGCCGAGGGCCATCCGTCTGGCGAGTGAAATCCGGGCCGGCACAATCTGGATTAACGACCACATGATAAAAGGCGCGGAGCTAATCTGGGGCGGCTTCAAGGAGAGCGGTTTCGGTAAAGAAAACGGCATAGCCGGACTGGAGGAGTATACCCAGCTAAAGTGGATTGCATTCGATTTAAAGGAAGCTAAAAAGTAGCATTTAGAATGATGGTTGTCTAAGAGGGGAGGCTTTCCTCAAAGCCTCCCCTCTTCCGGATCCTTCGGCCTCGCCGTTCGAGGCTTCCCGGATGACAGGAGAGGGAATCCCAATCCCAGGTTGTCTTTCTGGAGCCCCGAGAACGTCTTCATACCTGATCGGGGCGAAGAATCTGGAGGGGGAGGGGATACGTCATGACGTGACTACAAACGTTTGCCCCCTCGTCCAGATCCTTCAGCCTCGCCAATCGAGGCTTCCAGGCTGACTACGAAAATTACCGCCGGATCCTTCAGCCTCACCGTTCGATGCTTCCGGCATAACTGGACGGTTGTTATTCTCGAGGCCTCCGGAAATAAATTGTCTCAAATTTCTTTTTCCTTGATTGTGCCGTGATTGACTCTCAGGCCGTTTTCCTCTAACATACGGTTAAATTCATCTTGAGCAAAGGCGACACTTCCATTTAGCCTGTGACTCCGGTAAATGCGGCGCCGGGGTTATCTATTAGAGGAGGAAAAAAACATGGCTCTCAAATTCAGGGTTTTTCTGCACAGTTATCTGGGATTTAACAGCAACTCGACCTTGTTTTACGGTGAACGCGATGCCATTTTGATCGATGCATCCCAGCTACTCAGCGATACCCACCGGATGATTGCTGAAATCATCCCGATGCGAAAAAACCTGACTCACATTTACGTTTCCCATTTCCATCCCGACCACCATTTCGGACTGCAGGTACTTCAGCAGGCTTTCCCTAAAGCCAAAATAGCGGCCTTGCCCAGCGTAGTGAAGGACATCATTGCCACCTCCAGTGACAAAATCGAACTGTGGGCTATCGACCGCTTTGGTCCGGATGATATCCCGCGCCGGACCACCATCCCGGAACCCATGCCGCAGCCGTATCTGACACTGGAAGGCCAGGAGATTCTGGTTTCGGATGACTGGGAGGGCGATAGCATTAACAACTCCGTAGTCTGGGTCCCTTCCATCCGGGTAGCCTGCGCAACAGACGTGGCTTTCCATGATTGCCATCTCTGGCCGATTGAGAGCAACGTGGCCCGCCGCATCAAATGGCGCGCTTCCATCGCCAAAATGAGAGAGCTTGAGGCCCGCATCGTGATACCCGGCCATTGCGATGCCGCCAAAATACGTTTGATGGAGGACGTCCAGGAGAAAGGCACCCTCAGTTATACCCAATGCATCGATTGGTCAATCCAATATCTGAATAATTATGAAGAAGTCTACAATACCGCCCGCAATGCAGTACAGATGGTTGATGCCATGAACCGTCTTTATCCCGCCGTCAAAGCTGAAGATTTTGCCATACACTGGCAGGCCAGGCTGCTTTTCCCCCGCTCCAGCCCTGACTGGCTCACCCCGTTGCCGGGTCAACCGGGTAAAATTTTTCTGAATCCCAATGGAGGTTACGACGGCGATCCTCCCCGCGAGTGAAAACACGGTCCCGCACCCCCTGATGCCGGGAGCAAATAAAAGCGCGGACGATCGGTTTTAGTTTATGGATAACCGGATTTCAGGAATCAAGCCTTCAGGTGCTGACACGGGGAGGGCTCAAAGGTAAACCGCCTGAAACCCGCAAAGTTTCGCCGGTAATCCAGGATGATAAATCCGAAGCAAAAAACAGTGCCGCTCCGGCAACATCTTCCGGTAATCCGGCCCTCTGGAGTGGGACTGTTTTGCCCAGTGATGCGAAATAAGCATCATCGTTGACCCGCGCGCCATAAAAATCTGTCCTGACGGGGCCGGGCACAATAGCATTGACACAGATTCCGTGGGGCGCCAGGTCAACCGCCAGATCGATGGTTAATCCAAGCACTCCGGCTTTGCCGGCATGATAGTGCACATTGCTGGCCGGCGGGCTGGTGGCGCCCAGAGAAGATATATTTATAATGCGGCCGGACTTTCTTTCTTTCATCTGGGGTACAACGTATTTGCAAAAAAGAAAGGCGCCCTTCATATTCAGGGCAATCACTTTGTCCCAATCCTCTTCCGGCATCTTTTCAATGGGATGCCTGGCGAGCAGCCCGCCGGCATTGTTGACCAGTATATCAACTTTGCCCAGCCGGGCATTGGTCTGGTCTACCACTTCCCGGACCTGTTCTGATCTGGTTACATCGCACTTGACTGCCAGACCTTTGCCGCCCTTTTTCTCAACTTCGGCCAGCGTATTATTAGCCGCGGTCAGGTCAATATCCGCAATGGCCACGGCGCAGCCTTCCGCAGCGTATTTTAGCACAATCCCCTTGCCGATTCCTTTAGCTCCGCCCGTAACAATCGCCACTTTTTTGGCCAGCATCATAGGTTTTACTCCTTGCCTTATTTTTACTCCGTCTGTTTTTTCGTTTGTGACCATCTGTTCTGCAGTGAAGTTTGAGTGAATTATAACATATCTTTCCGTAAAATAAATATTGAATTCCATAAAATGAGTATTGTCAGGGAATTTAAATTCAAAGGCAGAGCCCTGGTCACACCGGTGAGTTCAGTCAGCCAGCCTTCAGTACGGCCAGGCGGATTCCATTTCAGTTTATTCTAAGCGGATCTGGGATTTTACCCGACGTCGCTCTTAATATGCCCGGCTACCTTTTCCAGCATTCGATAGCCAAAGAGACAGCATTGAATCTCTTCTGCGAAACCGGACTGGTATAATTCGGCAATCCTGTCCGGGTCGGTGAACCGGGGGCCGGTGATATGGATTTCTTTGGCTGAAGCGGGTTCTACCTGGAATTCCATGTGATTCCAGGACTCAACACATTTCATCATGTCAGCCGCAATAGATGGGTCCTGATTCAATTTTTCAGCCAGTTTTTGCCCCACCCACTTGATCCCTGTCACTTTTCCCCCGAATAAATTCAAGACTTTGCCTTCCCTGACCAGGCTGGTAGCCACAGAGAGATCCTTAGCCTGTTGCGGGGAAAGCTCTTTCTCCAGGAGAATCTAATATTGAAATCTTAAAATA
>DATIKD010000274.1:0-2571 GCA_035477965.1 Dehalococcoidales bacterium
GATACTCCGGTCAGGGGGAACTCAGCGGGGCCGGGCCAGGGATAAACTTTCTGCGCTCCACGGGTAAATACGCCGGGAGTGAGTCCGGGCGGGACGGTGCCGCTAATCAGGCCTCTTAAAGAAGGACCGGGTCCATCACCGCAGAACCACTGGTTGGAATGGCCCAGTGAACCCAGGCGGACAATATCTCCGGCCGGAGTGACCCATTCCACTGCCAGGTAGTTGCGGTCGTCTCCACCGGTGGTCTGGTCCATATGACCGTGCCCCTTGAGCAAAGCCGACCCGTTGGAGCCTGCACCCTTGATATTACAGTTAAGCCCCCTCTTCATCAGTTCAGCCTGCAGTTGGGCATTTATGACGTAGGGTTCAACCACGGCATACATATTTTTTTCATTTATCTCCAGGATGCGGTTCATCCTTCTCAAGTCCATCAGGATACAGCCTTTGGGAAGCATAGCGCCCCAGCCGGAAGAAACCACTCCGAAGGGTATTTTGAAGCGGTTACAGAGCTTGATTACGGCCTGTACTTCAGCCGTGTTCCCGGGTAAAGTGACGGCGGCGAATTCCGTTTTATAATATGCCGGCATGACGGCGGGGTCGTCAAGAATGTTCTCAGGCCCCAGAATGTCTTCATAGGCTTTATATATTTCTTTGCTGATTGCCATTTTCTATCTCCTTGCCTGATCCGTATTCCTCGGGTTCGTTTTACCTGCAAACAATTTAAGCTTGATCAGAAGCACAGTTTACCCGGATTTAAAACATTATTGGGGTCCAGGATATTTTTAATTTTTTGTAAGGCTGAAACAGCGGCGGCATCTCGGTTCATTATCTGCCTGGCGCTTTCACCGTAGGGCCGGGAAAAGAAAGCTCCGGCGGCCGACAATTCAGTCACCGCCTGGTTGGATAATTCCCTGACGCGGTTTCTCTCTGCCGGTTCGGATGGATCATAAAACAGATCGAATTCACAATGACAGTGAGTGCCCTGAACCGAGGGTTGAATATAAACACCCATTTCGGAACATGGATAACCATGTTGGTCAGAAAGGCGGTTCATTACTTCAATCAGGTCAGCCAGCCGGTCATTAATAGTCAGAAAGAAAACATCCTGGCAAGCGCCGGCAACCCGCAGTTTCCAGTAGGGTTCCGGGCAGGGTTGCTGGACTGTTTTCAGTATTTTTTGGGCGGAAATTCCACCGGCTGATTTCTGGGGCTTTAGTCCCAGCTTTTGGGCGATGTCCAGGATGTCCTTTTTCTGGAAAGCCACTCTTTCTGCGGGGAAATATTCATATCCGGCCAGATTGTAGAATAAAATCCAGGGGGGAAGTGAATTTTTTATATCCCGGAAATCACCTGGCCATTTTCGGGCCAGAATGGCAGCCAAATTGGTACGGTTAAGTATGAAACACTCGTTTACCAGCCGGCGCCTGACCAGCCAGTGTACTATTTCCAGCAATTTTTCAGGGGTGGAAGAGCCGATTACGAATGGTTCCTCCATTTCGGGCAGCAGTTCGCACCTGAGGGAGGCCCAGCTAACGATACCCATAGTTCCCTGGGCGCCCTGGATAAAACGGTGCCAGGCGATCACGCCCGGGCCGTAGGGGGCCTTCTGTACTCCTCCGGCCTTCCACTGTTCCTCGATTGAGCCGGGGCCGGCGGCCTGTCCGGTCCTGAATTCATCGCCCGTTCCAAAGCAAACCTGCAGGCAGGCCAATGGGTCGGAGATGTCCCACTGGTATTTGGGCATGATGACCGGCTCTCTCTCCAGCAGGCTGGCCACCACTGACTTCGATTTTTTGGGGAGCAACGGCAGGTTCAACCGGATGCCCTCTTTCTCCAGCGCCGGGATGAGTTCCGCAAAGGTTACACCGGGTTCCACCATGGCCACACGGTGATAGCGGTCAACGCGGATTATTTTCTTCATCTTGCTCAAGTCAACAATTACTGCACCCCCGGCGGCAGGTACGCTATCTCCGCGAAAATGCGGTGGGCCGGAGCTTACGGCAACCAGGGGTGTAAAAGTCTCATTGGCTGCTTTTACCAGTTCCTGTATCTGACCGGAATTCTGCGGCTTAACCACCCAGTCAGGGGTTACGGGATTGACAAAGCTGAAGTCGCGGGAGTATTCTTCCATCACGGATGGTTCGGAGGTGACATTGGCAGGACCGACTATATTCACCAGTATCTCTCGTGTTAACATTTTTATCCTCCGGGGCCGGGATTTTGTTTTTCAGTCTTTCCGGTTTAAAATAAAAAACCGACCAATGGAACTGTAAAAAAGAGGCCTGTTATCGGCAATGATAATCTTAATTGTGAATATTGTCAATTGGCCTATAGTCAAAAAATGAAAGGTATGATATACTAAGTGAAACTTTTTAGGGTTTGCCAATTAAAAAGGGGGCTCATAGCGTTCTGGTATTTCGTCCAGTAGAAAAAATAATAGGAGGGGAATATGAAAAAGTTCTCGGTAATCATTATCTGCCTGCTGGTTTTTTCTTTACTGATTATATCCGCCTGTTCAGGCCAGACGGCCACTCCCACTACCACCCAACCTGCAGTAACCACTCCTGCGGC
>DATIKD010000275.1:0-1749 GCA_035477965.1 Dehalococcoidales bacterium
GCATGACAAACGACTGGCCGCCCCCCTCCGGATCCTTCAGCCTCGCCGTTCGAGGCTTGCAGGATGACAACGAAAAAGGGCTTCCGGCATGACAAACGACTGCCGCCCCTCCTCCGGATCCTTCAGCCTCGCCAATCGAGACTTCCAGGATGACAACTAAAAATACTGGCTCGTTACGGATTTTTATTTTTGGACAAACCTGATTCCTGGGAAGTATTTTCTTTCGCCGGCGGTACTGTTATATAATAAGGTAACTAAATTCCTTCCCGAATATAAAGGGGTGATGGTGTGACTTCACATAATATCAAACAACTCGGCATGGACGAAATGCAAAATTATGCCCGTAAAATCCGGCGCGATATTGTGACGATGATCGGTTCGGCCGGAAGCGGTCACCCGGGCGGGTCTTTATCCTCTGTAGAAATCCTGACTGTTTTATATTTTGGCGTAATGCGGCACGATCCGCAGAATCCGAACTGGGAAGAGCGTGACCGGTTTATCTTGAGCAAAGGCCATGCGGCGCCGGTTTTATATTCCACACTGTGTCAAAGCGGTTATCTGCCGGAAGCTGAATTATGTACTCTGCGAAAAATAGACAGCCGTCTGCAGGGGCATCCGGAATGTCATATTACGCCCGGTGTGGAGATGTCAGCCGGGGCTCTGGGGCAGGGGCTTTCATTCGGCATCGGAATGGCGCTGGCCGGCCGGCTGGACAAGAAGGACTATTATACCTATGTTCTTTTGGGTGACGGTGAGTTAAACGAAGGGCAAATCTGGGAGGCGGCCATGGCGGCTTCTCATTTCAAACTGGACCACCTGATCGCCATTGTGGATAACAACCGGCTGCAGATTGACGGCTGGACCAAAGATGTTATGAATGTAGAGCCGCTGAAGGATAAATGGGCCAGCTTCGGCTGGGAGGTATTTGAAGCGGATGGGCACGACATTCCGGACTTAACGGGGGTATTGGAGAAGGCCCGGCAGGTGCAGGGTAAGCCCTCGGTAATTATCGCCCGCACGGTCAAAGGCAAAGGGGTCAGTTACATGGAAAACAATGCTGATTTTCACGGCAAAGCCCCCACTGCGGATGAATTAAAAATAGCGTTAAAAGAATTGGAGCAGTAAATTGGTACAGGAAATATCAACCCGGGATGCTTATGGTTTAAAACTGCAGGAACTGGGCAGGACCAATCCGAATATCGTGGTGCTGGATGCTGATTTAAAGAAATCAACCATGACCCAATTTTTTGCCAAAGAATTTCCGGAGCGCTTTTTTGATTGCGGTATTGCCGAAGCTAATATGGTGACTATTGCGGCCGGGCTGGCCAGGTCCGGGAAAATACCTTTTGCCAGCACTTTTGCAGTTTTTCTGCCAGGACGCTGTTTTGACCAGGTGCGTATGGCCATATCCCAACCGGGGTTAAATGTTAAACTGGTCACTACCCATTCCGGCATCAGTGTGGGAGAAGATGGAATTTCCCACCAGGCGATTGAGGATTTATCCCTGATTTGCGCTTTGCCAAATTTTTCGGTGATTGTACCCGCGGATGCAGTGGAGACTGCCAGAGCGATCGAATTTGCGGCTGCTGAAGAAGGGCCGTTTTATATCCGTTTAGGCCGGCCTAAAGTGCCGGTAATCCTGCCGGATAGCTACAAATTTAAGCTGGGGAAGGCTGTTAAAATGCGGCATGGCAAGGATGTCACCATAATCGCCATTGGAATACTGGTCAAGGCGGCTCTGGATGCGGC
>DATIKD010000276.1:0-4106 GCA_035477965.1 Dehalococcoidales bacterium
GACCGGCTTTCTTTCTCGGTTGCCATGCGCTAATCCCGCGGCTCCTGACTTACGATAGGCCGACAACAATCGCCAGGCTTGTCGTTCGGAGATGTTAAGTAAGACCGCGGCCTGAACTACCCCAATCTGTTTTGTTCCTACCCGATTCAATACAATTACCCTTGTTTGTTCTTTTTGATTCAATGTCAGTTTTTCTTTCATACTGACATTTTCCCTTAACAGTTAACTACTGACATAATCGTATAACAATAACATGCCAATATCATAATATTGACCCGGCAAGAAGAACGAATTATACTCGTTTAATGGAAATCAAATACAATCTCCGTGACAGACAGTCATCTCTTCCTGGCTGGTATAAAGCCGTGCTGGCGCCTTTGATTCCTTATTTAACTGTTCCGGTTGGACTTTATGGGCTGCAAAACGCCTGGGCAGCCATGTTTGGCTATCATATGGGAATGATAGTCATCATGTTTCTCGGAGGTTTCCGGCTGGAGAAAAGGATGTTTTTGGGGAAATACCCCGGCATCAGCCTGTTAATGCTGTGTTTCGGTCTGGCAGGCGGAGTATTGATGTACGTTCTGTGGCCCTATCTGGATGTACCGGCCGGAATGGCGGATTATCTGCATTCGGTTGGGTTGAATTCCTCCAACTTTCCCTTCTTTTTGGCTTATTTTGCCTCTGCCGGGGCTTTTCTGGAAGAAATATACTGGCGCAGGTTTCTGGGCAGTACATCCGTTAAACCTGTTCCGGCTGATATATTATTCGCCGGTTACCACGTGATTGTCCTGGCGGGGAAAATGGCGTTATACTGGCTTCCGGTAGTGGTGTGCCTGTTAACAGCAGGAGCCTGGCTCTGGCGGCAAACCAACCGTTTGGATGGGGGTATAAGATCATCTTTAATATCGCATATTACTGCTGATGCCGCCATAATGCTGGCAGTGTTTTTATGGGTATGGGGGTGATAAGTTTAAATTTAAAAAGGTTTTCCAGTCAGCTTTGTTACGGACAGAAGAAAAATTTGTTATGATTAGGGCATGCGAGAATTTGTATATAATCCGGCTAAAACCGGACCGAGAATGACTATCGTCTGCTTTGTCTCAGGCTCAGGCACCAACTATCGGGAAATCGTTAAACGCGATCCCGCGCATGATTACCTGGTATTCACAAACCGCCCCGGCTGCCAAGGGACAGAAATTGCCAGGCAGTTTGGACACCCTGTAGTCGAACTTAGCCATGCTCCCTACCTTAAGGATTTAAGGAAAATTTATGGTGCCGGCAATGTGCCCCGTAATTGCCCGGAAAGAGAATCCTTTGAAAAAGAAGTAATCAACCGGATAGAAACTAAACTTGGCAGGCAACCGGATCTGATATGTCTGGCAGGATATGACCTGGTCAATACGGATTGGATGGTGGACCGTTATTACCCGAGAATTTTGAATGTACATCCGGGAGACAGTTCCCTGGGTTACATAGGCCTGCACTGGGTGCCGGCGGTTCGAGCGATCATGGCAGGCGAAAAGGCTTTGCGCTCCACCCTTTTTTTTATAGACAAAGGACTGGATACCGGAGCTATCCTGGTTCAGTCAAAACCGCTGGAAATTAATAAAACGCTGGCGGAGTTGGACCTTTCAAACGGAACAAACCTTCTCGATAAGTTCAGGAAGGTGATGGAATACAGCCGGATTAACAAAATACAGTCATACGAAGATTATTCTGCCTCATTCACTTTGGAACTTAAGAAAGGTATGGAAGAAATTTGCTCGGGCCTCCAGGCGGCCTTAAAAGTCTCCGGTGACTGGCAAATTTATCCCTTTGGAGTACATGACCTGATAGCACAGGGGAGAGTGGAAGTAGAAGGGCGCCGCATTTTTGTCGATGGCTGTGAGTTGCCTCTCTACGGTTACCGGTTGGATGCAAAAAAATAATTAAGCCGGGACGATAATGGCCAGAAAATTCAAATTGGACCTGCATACTCATCCCGTGGAAGCGCTTAAAGCCGAAATGGGAATAAAAGGCATCCGTGAAATAAACGTACCGGCAGCAGAGGCAATCGTTAAAGCCATAAAAGCTGCCGGCTTGAATGGTATTGCCATAACGGAAAAAGAGAATTTCAATCACGGCTGGGTAGCCGGTTTACAGATTCTTGACCATTTTCAGAAAGAAAACCTGGTGATTCTGCCTGGACTGGAAACCGAATATAACGGTCAGCATTTTCTGCAGATTTACATCCCGGATTACTACCGCCGCCGGATGCCTTTTTTTAAAGGACAAGCCTGGTTCAATGTTTTGGCTCATCCGGGTTTTTATCATCCGCTGGATAGTATTTCTATTGAAGGTCTTAAGCTGGATGCTGTAGAATCGCATAGCCTGCTTGGCGACTTCGAAGCGTCTGAGGTAATGAGCCGTGAGATGCAAATTCCGCCTATTCGCACTTCTGATGCCCATACGCTTGGACAAATAGGGCACGCTTATATCGAAGTTGAATTTCTGGGATAAAGGTTGAAGTGGGAGGCGGAGAAAGTCTCATCTTAACCCGGAGATACAGTTGAAATACATTTGACCGCACTCAACGGTCAGTCACCAAGCTTCGATATATCTTTTAGTTGACGGCGTTTGAGCCAGAGGCGGTGCTCATGCCAGTTCGGACAGTTTTCCGCCACTATTTTCCAGAATTTGGCGGAATGATTCATCTCTTTCAGATGGCAGACTTCATGAATGACCACATAGTCCTGAATTTCTTCCGGCAGCATAACTAAACGCCAGTTAAAATTGAGATTGTGCAGTCGTGAACAACTGCCCCATAAAGATTTCTGATTGCGGACGGTAATCCGATTAAATTTGACTTCAAGCCGGCTGGCCCAATAGTTGACTTTTTGGGTGATATTTTTAACGGCCTGCCGCTTCAGCCATATAAAGAGGATTTTTTCCATGTATTTTTGACCCGGCGGCTGGACTATAGTCAACTCGCTGGTTTCTGTGTGAAGCTGAACCGCACAATTACTCCCTTCCCGCCGGATAATACGCAACGGTTTACCCATGAAAAGAATGTTGTTCAGAGAATGAGGGGCTTCAGAGCATCCCTCAGTTTCTTTGGCAGCGAGAACCCGGCGCAGTATCCATCCCGAGTGCTGATTGAGAAAATGGGGCAGGTCCGATAGTTTGTAATGCTGGGGAATGACTACCTGCAAGCCGCTTTCAGGCACATATTTCAACCAGATATATTTGGCGCGAAAACTGCGTTTTAAAGTATATTTGACGGTCTGGCCGTGAATCACGGAGGAATAGCTACCCACCAGCACCGGACGGCTGGGAAGAGTCTTTTTCGGTCGAGAGTGATTGAGTTTAAACAATTCTTCTTATGAGAAATATAACATATTTGGAAAGCCGCTCCAAATTGAGAATTGTTACCCGGTGAGCTATGATAAAATTAAACAGGGTATATGGAGAAGATTTATGAAATTAACTGATGGCCTGTTTGCTTACGTCTGGCAGGGAAATGACAACAATTGCAATAGTTATGTTTTTGCCAATACACTGGGAGCCAAACATATTTTAATTGACCCCGGACATGTGGTGACTCCTTTTTACCGGGAAGCGGGTTTTGATAAGCTGATAAAGAACATGGAAAAAGACGGCTTGAGGCCGGAGGATATTGGTTTGACTGTAATTACTCATGCCCATCCAGACCATATGGAGGCGGGTAAAAAATTCAGAGAAAAATATGGCGCCAAAGTGGCGGTGCATGTTGATGAAGCCGCGGCTTTTAAGATGTTCGAGGGCGGCGAAATTGATATCCTGTTAAAGACAGGTAAACTGAAAATTGATAATCAGGTGACAGAAAACCTGGAAATCATTCATACTCCGGGGCATTCGACTGGCGAAATAAGCCTGTACTGGCCGGCAAAAAAAGCTCTGGCGGTTGGCGATGTGGTCTTTTTCCGCAGTACTGGGAGAGTGGATTTACCTGGCGGAAATCCCGGCAAATTACGCGCCAGCATCGAGGAGTTAGCCAAACTGGATGTGGAATATCTATTGTGCGGACATCCCTATCAACATCCGGGTGTGATTATTGGAAAGGAAAAAATTAAGGAAAACTATAAGTT
>DATIKD010000277.1:0-7613 GCA_035477965.1 Dehalococcoidales bacterium
AGCATTCTATTTTTAGCCTCTTCTACTGGCTAAGTTCTATCCAACTTTAAAGCATCTCATAGAGACAGACCGATTTTGAAATCCTTCGTAAAAAAATTCCAGCGAGTCGTCTTTTTCCTGTAATCCTATTGCAAAGATCATTGGCAAATAATGTTCCAGCGTCGGTATTGATAGTGCTGTGGCACGACTCAGGTTTTGGCAATCGAGAAGAACCTTATGATTCTTTTCGTTTAAGTTATGTTTTACCATTTCATCAAATTCCACAGCCCACTCGTAGGGTTTAGCCTCCATGTTCTGCATATCTACTAGTCTGAGATTGTGAACAATATTCCCGCTGCCAATAATCAAGATGCCCTTTTTTCTGAGTGGGCCAAGTTGTTTGGCCAAATCATAAAAAGACTGTAAATCAAGACGGTTCCAGCCATTGTAAGGTGAGTAGTCAAGGCTCATTTCGATGACCGGTATATCTGCCTTCGGGTAAATATGTTTCAAGATTGCCCAGGCAGCATGATCCAACCCCCAGGAGTAATCTAGTTTTATTGAAGGTTTTAGAATCAGTTCGGATATAAAAGTGGCTATTTCTGTCGAACCCGGACTCGGATAGTGTTGCCGGTATAATTCGTCGGGAAAACCATAAAAATCATAGATAGTCTTGGGCATGTCCGCCCCGGTCACCCAGGTTCCGTCGGTTAGCCAGTGAGCTGAAACTACTAATATGGCTTCAGGGCGTGGTAACTCCTGACCCAGTTTTACTAAACGCTGGGTAAAGCTGTTCTTAAGTATGATATTTTCCGGTGAACCGTGGCCAATGAACAAGACGGGCATTTTCATAAATTCACCTCATTTTTTCAGTAACTTTTCCACCGCATTTTGATTCTAACATCTCGGCCTAACTGAAATCCGCCGGTTTCTCGTTCCGGGTAAGCTAAAATTCTAAAACCCTGCCGGTTGAGTCGAGCTTTGGCGCGAAAGTCTGCTCGCGTATTACCCCCAGTGTCTTCCATAATCTTGATTTTGCCCGAGAGCGGATAAAAGGTCCGCGCAAACAGCCCCAATTCATTTTGAGGAACAGCTATTTGGCTTTCTCCAGAAAGATCCGTAATCCCTTTAACCTAATCCGATTTGCTTCATCAGACCGACTAGATCGTAAAAAAGCCTCTCCGACACAATTTCGCCGTTTTTCCAGTGAGCGACAGTACAAAACTCTACTTTAAAACTCTTATTGGTAGGAGGAATACTCTTTCCATCGGAGCCTTTCATAGGTCCCTTCATGGTGCCGGTAAAATCGGCTATCGTACAGGTCCAGTCACCTTCACCAAAAGAAACCTTATAGGGATTATTCTCGACATGATTATCAGGAAAGATTTTGAAAAACTCTCTGGATTCCGCCTCGTGATTATGGCGTCCCCTGGTTGGGTCAGATTGACCAGGCCAGAATACAGAGGTATCCTCGGAATGCCGTTTTCTGAAAACCTCCCAGTTCTGGGAATTCCAGGCATCATCCAGTGTTTTCATCAGTTCCAGGTTTTGTTTCACATCCATGTTAGTATTCTCCTAACTTATTTCAGGTGCACTCAGCCACAGAAAGTTTTATTTTTGCGGCTGCTTATGCTTGATAAAATCGCCCTTCTGATACTCCTCAAAAGCAGTCCTCAGCTCTCCCTGGGTGTTCATGACAATTGGGCCGTACCAGGCCACTGGTTCACGCAGAGGATTGCCTGATATCAACAAGAATCTGACGGGCTTGTTCTCAGTGGTAACCAGAACATCATCTCCATCCGTAAAAGCGATTAAGTGTTCCGGGCTAAACAAACGTTCTCTCTTAAAGTCAAAATAATTTTCCTCTACCTCTTCAAAGGAATATGGATCATGATTATCATCAAAAATACCGGCGCCTTCAAGGATATAAGCCATGGCAGTTCGTCCTTTTCCAATCGCGTGTCGGAACTGAGAATTGGGCGGTAAAGCGATGTCCAAATACTCGGGATCAGTAACAATATCCCGGACGGGTCCCTGTACTTTATTAAACTGACCACAGATGATTTTCACTTTGGCACCGTTATCAGTGACCACTTGAGGGATCCGGTTACTGGTTATGCCCTGGTAGCGCGGGTCCATCATTTTATGGGAAGCCGGCAGATTTGCCCACAATTGGAAACCCCACAGGTGACCATCCTTTAGCCCCCTGGGCATTTCCTGATGAATTATTCCGCTTCCTGCCGTCATCCACTGGACATCTCCAGGATGAATCATGCCTTTGTTACCCATACTATCACCATGATCCACTTCTCCCTCAAGCACATAGGTGATAGTTTCAATCCCCCGGTGGGGATGCCAGGGAAATCCGGGGAGATATTGCGCAGGATTAAACGAATGAAAATCGTCCAGAAGCAGAAAAGGATCAAACATTGGCACAGCCCCTTCATTGCCCAGAGCTCTTTTCAAATGTACGCCTGCCCCTTCAACCACGGGTCTCCCCTTAAGCACCTTTTTAATCTTTCTGATATCAGCCATTTTCTCCTCCAGAATTGCATATTAGCTCTTAATACATTCTACTCTCATAACGGCCCCATTTAGTTGATAGCGGGATTTTGTTTTAGTCAACGGGAAAATTAAAACTATTTTATATCAAACACAGATTGTTGAGGCTGGTTAACCATATTTTGGCTGGTTATGCAAAAATTTATGTTAATCAATTTGGTCTATGCGCTGCTGGTCAAAAATAAACCTTACCGAATAAGTGTTGAGCCTTTAGAATTTACAGTTTTCATTCAGAAGCTGAGTTCAAACATTCCAGTTTTGTGTGTTGTACGGTAGCTGCTGCTCGTGTCAGCTCATATAGTTTATTGAGCGTAGGGTGATAGGCTATATTCTTGAGTTATGAATCGACACCGATCAAATTGGAACCCGAACAAAAAAACGATCCTTGAATCGTGTATTCGATCCACTACCACGGAATATCGCAGGGTATTCCGTTCTTGTGTCATATTGATGGCCGCTGAAGGCCTGGGCACCAATGCTATTGCGCGCCAGCTTGAAGTACGCCCGGCCACAATCACTAAATGGCGTTTGCGTTTTGCCAGACTGGGATTGGCTGGACTGGAGGAAGCCCCCCGTCCCGGAAAAAAACGGGTTATTTTAAGGATGATGAGAAGCGCATATTGCAGATGCTGGATGAACCACCGCCATCGGGATATGCCCACTGGACTGGACGCTTGCTGTCCAGGGCCTTGTCTCTTCCAGCCGACTTTGTGTGGAAAGTCTTGCGTAATCATGGTATCGGGCTCAGAGGAGGCGGAGTTGGTGTATCAGCACTGACCTGCAGTTTGCGGAAAAGGCGGCTGATGTAGTGGGTTTGTATCTCAACCCACCGGATAATGCGCTGGTGCTTTGTGTGGATGAAAAGGCTCATATCCAGGCTTTGGAACGTGCTCAAGGATATCTGAAGATGCCTGATGGCCGAGCCTTGAGGGGTTTCTCTCACGAATACCAGAGATATGGCACCAGCACTCTTTTCGCCGCTCTGGAAATAGCTACCGGTCAGGTTATCGCAGAACATTATCAGCGATGCAGAAGGGTAGAGTTTCTGGATTTCGTTAATCGAGTTGTGAATGCCAACCCGGAAAGAGAGATCCACATTATTGTGAATAACCTCAGCACTCACAAGCCCAGGCGAGATAGATGGCTGGCTCGACATAAGAATGTTCATTTTCATTTCATCCCTACTCATGCCAGTTGGATGAATCAAGTAGAAGTATGGTTTTCCATTATGTCGCGCAATGCCTTGAAGGGCGCCAGTTTCACCTCTGCCAAAGAACTCAGGCAAGCTATAGATCGTTTCATCGCAGCTTACAATCCTGAAGCACATCCCTTTGAATGGACTAAAGAAATCGTTCATTTCAAAAACCCTTCAAAACGTAAGGCTGATTTATACAAGTGAGTACTGGTCCGGCCTCAAATAAAACCTGTATATCCACCTTTTCCTATTAGTAACCAGGTGTATTTTTATTTTGCTTGAAAATCAAAAAACTATCAGAAATAATACGTGACACGTTTATCAGATTATGTGTAAACGTATTTTTAGGGATAGTTACTTATTAACGTGACAACGATTCATCGTTTTAGAGGACAGACAAAATACCCAGCTTTGAATAGAATGCAAAGTGCACACCTCAGATTGGGGGTGTAAATATATAGTTTGTTCAGGGTTAAAATAGTTTTAGGAGGGGAAAATGAAAAGGATTATCACGGTACTATCAATGGTAGTGATACTGAGCCTGATGCTGGCAATGCCGGCGATGGCAGGTAGTCCGCAAGTCTGGCAACTGGACGCAGAAATGACTACAGCCGGTTTCCAGATGGAAAAGAACGGAGGCCCCGGTGATGACGGGCAGACCGGGCAGGTAATTGTGGGGGCTGGGCAATCATTTATCTGGATCGCCGATCAGGTAGCCCTGGCGAATGTGACCTTTTCATCCGGCCACTGGAAGCTGGACCTGGTATCCGATGCCGATTGGGGTACCCAGGCTGATCTCCTTTATGCGGAGGTAGGCCAGTGGGACGGAACCACTTTCACGATGCTGGAAGATGATGCCACCTTGAAATCTGTAACACCACAATCACCGCCCGGTGTTCTGATCATTGAAGTCAAAGTGCAATCAGGCGCCATTACAATTAATAACGGCAATTGGCTGGCCCTGCGTCTCACCAATAACAGCAATTTAGCTCGCACCGTTTACACCGGAGAAGGTAATGAAGCTTCCTGTGTGACCTCACCCAATACTGACCCGGGTTATCCGATACCCGAACTGGCGGCCGGTATACTGCTGGGTGCAGGCGTGCTGGGTCTGGGTGGATATCTGTTAATGCGGCGCAAAAAAGCGCTGGTGGCCTGAGTAGAAAGTGAGTAAAGAAAAAGGAGGCAAGACGATGAAAAGAATAATCATGGTACTATCGATTGTAATGGTACTGTGTATGCTGTTAAGCGCACCTGCCATGGCATTCCAACCCGGCAGACAGGTCTGGTTGTTAGACAGCTCCATGAGCGGCGCGAACTGGGTGATGGAAAAGTCCGGCGGGCCCAATGATAACGGGCAGACTGGTCAGGTTTCACTAGATGCAGGGGCATCTGCGATCTGGTTGGCTGATCAGGTAGCCCAGGCCAATGTAACCTTTACTGCCGGAAGCTGGGGGCTTACCCTGGTGACCGATAGTGACTGGGGTACCAATGGCGATAAGTGCTTAGTTGAGATTGGCCAGTGGGACGGCGCCAGTTTCATAAGCGAAGTATCAACAACTGCCCAAATCACATATACTGTGAGCGGACTGACCAATATTGTCAAACTGAACATCCAAACCGCGCCGGTGACTATAGCTAATGGAAACTGGCTGGCATTGAAAATAACCAATAATGACATCAAGACGCATGTTGTCCACACTGGAGACAGCAAACATAATTCCAACCTATTGTCGCCCCAGACTGATCCGGGCTATCCACTGCCTGAGATCGCCACCATCATCCTGCTGGGTGCGGGTGTACTGGGACTGGGCGGATACATTCTGCTGCGCCGCAGAAAAGCCGCCACCACCGCATAAGTTAAGCATACCTGAAAACAAAAAGAGCTCTTCCTCTGAACGGAAGAGCTCTTTTGTTATATCAATGCTACCCACCATAGACCAGGCATGATTAATAACCGTGTTAAAAGCTTCCATTCTGAATGTAAAAGGTTATTTTATGGGTTTGCCCCCCGCTAGATCCTTCAGCCTCGCCGTTCGAGGCTTCCAGGATGACAACGGAAAAGGGGCCAGATCATTCAGCCTCGCCTTTCGAGGCTTCCAGGATGACAACGAAAAAGAGGTCAGATGCTTCGGCCTCGCCTTTCGAGGCCTCGGGCATGACAGCGGAAAGGGATCCCCAAGTGGTTCGTGGCGCTCGGGCATGACAGCGGAAAGGGACACCCAGGTGCTTCGTGGCGCTCCGGCATGACAGCTAGTTCCACACCGTGATAATGAAAAAACCGGGAATTCTCATTATAATCATTCAAAAGACAAGCTTGATACTGATTATGTTTTTCTCAAGAGGGCATGACTGGCGGAATGTTTGAATAATCCTGATGCGAACCTTTATAATAGTGCCAAAACTGAAAGACTATAATCCGTCGAAACCTTAAAAAAGAGGATGACTTAAAACTAAAATATATTTCCTTCAGGAAATAACCTGAACCGGTGGATTTGTTCAAGTGTGTATCCAAAAAGGGGGGCACCAGCCATGATAGGCATAACCGCGTACGGGGCTTATATACCAGTGCGAAGACTGGGTCAGGGTACCCGGGGTTGGACACAGGTCAGAGAAAAAACCGTGGCCAACTGGGATGAAGATAGCCTCACTATGGCCGTCGCGGCGGCTAAAAATTGTCTGGGAAACACTGAAAGAAGACGCATCGATGCCCTGTATTGTGCCTCTGCCAGCGCTCCCTATAAAGAGAAAATGATGTCAACTCTGGCGGCCTGGGCAATTGATCTGGAACCCGAGACAACTACTCTGGATATAGCCAATTCTCTGCGTTGCGGAACTTCCGCTGTCCGCCAGGCAATTGACAGTGTTAAAGCCGGCACCTATTCGCACATTCTGGTTACGGCTTCAGATCTACGGGCGGGTAGTCCGCGCAGCGGCCTTGATAACGGATTGGGCGAAGCCGCCGCCGCCCTGGTCATCGGCAAGGAAAACCCGTTAGCCGCCCTGATAGCTTCTTCTTCAACTTCAAATGAGATACTGGATGTCTGGCGAGCTGACCGGAGTCGTTATGTGCAATCTTGGGAAGACCGTTTTGTATACGAAGAGGGATATTTTAGTACTGTCCGGCAAGCTGTCACCCAATTTCTGACCAAACACAATCTGGACCTGGAGACGGTTTCCAAAGTGGCTTTATACGCGCCTGATGAGCGTCGTCACCGCGAATTGACGGCATCACTTGGAATCAAACCCGCACAAATACAGGACCCTTTGTTTAACCAAATAGGCGATACGGGTTGTTCGCTCAGTCTGGTCCTTCTGTTGCATGCACTTGAAAAGGCCGAAGAAGGTGACCTCATTTTATCGATCGGATATGGCAACGGAACAGATATTTCCCTCTGGCAGGCTACCTCTAACATTAGTGATTTTCGTCCAAAATATACTATTGACCAGTTGCTTTCAACCAAATATTATGTCCCTTTAATTGAAGACTATCTGGCGTTTCGAGAATTTGCGGTTAAAGATCCGGATTCAGGCGGCAGCGCCTCAGCCTCGCTTATCTGGCGGGAACGGGAGGCTATTTACCGCCTGCGGGGAGTCCGCTGCCGCCATTGCGGTACAGCCCAGTTCCCTCCCCAAAGAGTGTGTACTCTTTGCCAGTCCAAAGATAATTTCGATTCTATTCGTTTTTCCGACAAAATGGGAACCGTTTTTACCTATACCCTGAAAAATGGTTTTGATATACCTTCTTTCGCCCGTCCGATGGTAGATACCATGGTGGATTTTGAGGGCGGTGGAAGAGCCATTTTCGGAATGACTGATGCAGATGTAAAAGATATCAGAATAGGAATGAAAGTTGAGATGAATTTCCGCACTCTGG
>DATIKD010000278.1:0-2287 GCA_035477965.1 Dehalococcoidales bacterium
CAAAACCATCAACTACCTCCCCCGCTACGTCTGCCCCTACCACTACCGCTACTTCTGCACCCACCCCCACTCCGACAACTGCTATAAAAACCGGAGGCATTCTTAAAATTGGGACTGGTGTCGATGCCACTGTGCTGGGAGATCCTCCAGCTCAAACTACGGTTCAGGATTTTGTCACATCCAAGACCTGTGTTGAGTCTCTCGGCCGCTATGATGCCAAGGGCAACATGCTTCCCTGGCTGGCGGATAACTGGAAGATGGATGCTGCTGCCCGGACGATTACTGTAACTCTTAAAAAGGGTATTACCTTTCATGATGGTACACCCTTTAATGCGGCCGCGGTAAAATGGAATATAGACCGCTTCCTGGCTGCCAAGAGAGCGGAGTTACCGGCCGGAACCACTGTTTCAGTCCTTGACGACCAAACTGTTGTTTTAACTCTGCCGGTCTGGGATACCTCAGCCGTAATCGGGATGGGTTATTTTGCCGGGCCCCAGATCTCACCCACCGCATTCCAAAAAGCCGGCGATAATGATAAGGATCGGGCGGCATGGTCTGCCCTCAACCCGGTTGGGACGGGTCCTTTTATGTTTGTAAGCTGGCAAAAAACTGTAAAACAGGTTTACAAGAAAAATCCCAACTACTGGATCAAAGGTCAGCCTTACCTGGATGGGATCGAATGGCAATTCTTCGCGGATAACACTGTTATGGAAGCAGCCTATTTGAGCAAAGAAATAGATATGATCTATATTCTGCCTGCTTTATCTGCCAAAAACCTGCAAGCCCAAAAAGCCAATATCGTCACCCTGAACACCGGTCTCGGTCTGCAGATGACCAGTGTCTGGTACAACAGTGCCATCCCTACATCACCTTTTGCCAATCTTAAAGTCAGACAGGCTGTCAGCCATGCCATAAATGCCAAGTCACTGGTAGATAATTTGTTGTATGGCTTTGCTGTTCCACTCAACCAGTGGGCTATGCCTACCAGCATTTATTTCAATCCGGCGGTAACGGGGTATCCGACTGATGCTGACAAAGCCAAACAATTACTGGCAGAAGGTGGATTTCCCAGCGGTTTTAAGACTTCGATGTTGGTCTTGAATACACCTGACAGTGTGGCTATTGCCACAGCCATTCAAGCGATGCTGGCTAAGGCCGGAATAATAGTTGTCCTGGATGTGGCGGATAATGCTCGTTATCGTCAGTTGACATCTCCCGGCGGCTCATTTACGGCTATGTGTTTGGCTTCTCAAAGAGGCGAAGTTGATCCGGCGCTGTTCTGGCCTCGCAACCTTAGTGCAAGCGGTATTATTATGAATAAAACTATTATCAATCCTCCGGAAATCGAAAAGGGACTGCTGGATGCCAAAGCGGCTCCGGACCAGGCCACCAAGCAGCAAATCGTCTGGAACCTGCAAAAAGTGATCTTCATGGATTTTTGCATTTTCACGCCTTTATATATTCCTTCAGGCATTTGCGCCAAACAAACTTATATAAAAGATGACAATATCATGACTACTGAATACACTCAGTGGACTCCTGAATCGGCCTGGCTTAGCAAGTAAACCAGCTTTTCCGGCGAAGTGAAAAACCTTAATCAAAAAAGGGGATCCCCTCAAGAAATCAGGGGGGATCCCCGGCCCAAAAACAGGAACATTATTCACATGTAATACTGAAGGTAATTTATTTCAACAAAATCAAATGAAGTAGGGCAAATGATGTTGGATGGCTTATTAAGCGGTTTCAGGGCACTCGACCTGACAGATGAAAAAGCGTTTGTATGCGGAAAGATACTGGCGGCCATGGGAGTGGAGACCATCAAGGTCGAACCTCCCGGTGCCGATCCGGCCAGGGCGATTCCACCTTACATCGATGGCACTCCGGATGTTAACCAGAGCCTCAACTGGATGGCCTATAATACCGACAAACGCAGTATTACTCTTAATATTGAATCCGAACGAGGTCGTGAAATATTCAAGAAGCTGGTGGTTAAATCCGATTTTGTGATCGAGTCTTTCAAGCCCGGATATCTTGATTCACTGGGATTGGGATATCGAGGGTTGAGCGAGATAAATCCCCGGATTATTTTGACCTCGATCACTCCGTTCGGACAAAAAGGCCCCTATGCCGGCTACCTTGGCTGCGGCATGATTGTCACTGCTATGAGCGGTGTGATGTCTACAAACGGAGATCCCGACCGGGCACCTCTTAAAGAGGGACCGGAAACCGAATATTTTGAGTCTGCTGCCGCTGCTGCCATGGGAACAGCCATGGCTCATTACGTACG